>DATKDU010000022.1:0-5372 GCA_035512595.1 Pirellulaceae bacterium | reverse complement strand
CCCTTGAACGCCACCGCTAAGCCGTGGTAACTTCGAGGGATTTTACACACCTCGCGGCAGTCGAGGTGAAGCTGCGCGCCGAGCACGCCGGGGGACGGTGCGCAGCGAAGCTAGTGTGGTTCCCAGCGCAACAAAGGAATTGCCGTCCGTGCCACGCCGCAGCGACATCAAGAAGATCCTGCTCATCGGCTCCGGCCCGATCATCATCGGCCAGGCGTGCGAGTTCGATTATTCCGGCACGCAGGCTTGCAAGGCCCTCCGCGAGGAAGGGTACGAGGTCGTGCTGATCAACAGCAATCCGGCCACGATCATGACCGACCCGGAGATGGCCGACCGCACGTACATCGAACCGCTGACCTGGGAAATTGCGGCCAAGGTGATCGAGAAGGAGCGTCCCGACGCGCTGCTGCCGACGCTCGGCGGCCAGACCGGCCTCAATCTGGCGATGGACCTGGCCCGGCACGGCGTTTTGGAGAAATACGGCGTCGAAATGATCGGCGCCAACGCCAAAGTGATCGCCAAGGCGGAGGAGCGCGAGCAGTTCAAGCAGGCGATGGAAAAAATCGGCCTGGAATGCTGCCGCGGCGAGACGATCAAAACGGTCGAACATGCCCGGCAAGTGATGGAGATGGTGGGACTGCCGTGCGTCGTGCGGCCCAGCTTCACGCTCGGCGGCAGCGGCTCCGCAATCGCCTACAACCGCGAGGAGTTCGACACGCTGGTCCGCCGCGGCCTGGATCAATCGCCGGTACACGAGGTGCTCATCGAGGAATCGGTGATCGGCTGGAAAGAGTACGAGATGGAAGTGATGCGCGACATGGACGACAACGTCGTGATCATCTGCTCCATCGAGAACTTTGATCCGATGGGAGTCCATACCGGCGACTCGATTACCGTTGCCCCGGCCCAGACCCTGACCGACAAGGAATACCAGCGGATGCGCGACGCCAGCCTGGCGGTCATTCGCGAGATCGGCGTCGAGACCGGCGGCTCCAACATCCAGTTCGCGATCAATCCGAAAAACGGCCGGATGATCGTCATCGAGATGAACCCCCGCGTCAGCCGCTCTTCGGCGCTGGCCAGCAAGGCGACCGGGTTTCCGATCGCCAAGATTGCCGCCAAGCTGGCGGTCGGCTATCGGCTGCACGAGCTGGCCAACGACATCACCCGCAAGACGACCGCCTGCTTCGAGCCGACGATCGACTACGTCGTCACCAAAGTGCCGCGGTTCGCCTTCGAAAAATTTCCCGAGGCCGATTCGACGCTGATGACGCAGATGAAGAGCGTCGGCGAGACGATGGCCATCGGCCGCACGTTCAAGGAGTCGTTCCAAAAGGCCCTCCGCGGCCTGGAAGTCGGCAGCTTTGGCTTCGGCTGCGACAGCAAGGACAAGTGGGGCACTCCCGAGCAGCCCGGCGAAGATGAGATTCGCGCCAAGCTTTCCGTGCCGAATGCAGACCGGGTGTGGTACCTCAGATATGCCCTCAAGTCGGGCATGACCGTTGACCGGATCTTCGAGCTGACGAACATCGACCGCTGGTTTCTGAACCAACTCCGCGACATCGTGGCGATGGAAGATCGGCTGCGCGCGATCGGCAGCTTAAGCGGCGTTGATGATGCGACGTTCCGCCAGGCGAAGAAATACGGCTTCTCCGACCGGCAACTGGCCACCCTCTGGCAGACGAGCGAAATGGAGGTCCGCGAGAACCGCAAGGCCCGCGGCATTGTCCCGACCTACAAGTCGGTCGATACGTGCGCGGCCGAGTTCGAGGCGTACACGCCGTATTACTACTCGACCTACGAGGACGAGGACGAGACGCCGGCCAAGGAGCCGGGGAAGAAGCGGATCATGATCCTTGGCGGCGGACCGAACCGCATCGGCCAGGGGATCGAATTCGATTATTGCTGCTGCCACGCCAGCTTCGCCCTCCGCGAGATGGGGATCGAAAGCGTGATGGTCAACAGCAACCCGGAGACGGTCAGCACCGATTACGACACGAGCGACCTCCTGTTCTTCGAGCCGCTGACGACCGAAGACGTGCTCAACATCCACGACCGGATCGATCCCGACGGCGTGATCGTCCAGTTCGGCGGTCAGACGCCGCTCAATTTGGCCCGCGCGCTGGCGAATGCCGGCGTGCCGATCATCGGCACCAGCGTCGATACGATCGAGGACGCCGAGGACCGCGAGAAGTTCGCCAAGATCCTGCACCGTCTGGGGCTCAAGCAGCCGGCCAACGGCATTGCCCGCAACATGAACCAGGCGCGGATGGAAGCGGCCAAGGTCGGCTTCCCGGCGCTGGTGCGGCCGAGCTTCGTCCTCGGCGGGCGGGCGATGGAAATCTGCTACGACACGGCCCAGTTCGAGCGGTTCGTCGCCGAGGCGTTCGTCGTCGCGCAGGGGCAGCCGGTGCTGATCGACCGTTTCCTGGAAGACGCCACCGAAGTGGACGTCGATTGCATCAGCGACGGCGAGACGGTCGTCGTCGTCGGCATCATGGAACACATCGAGGAAGCGGGCGTCCACTCGGGCGACTCGTGCTGTGCGATTCCGCCGTACAGCCTCCCCGGCCCGGTGATCGACGAGATCCGCCAGGCGACGCACGCCATGGCCCGGCAGCTCAAGGTGGTCGGACTGATGAACGTGCAGTTTGCCGTTAAGCGCGAGGACGGCCGGCCGACGGTCTACGTCCTGGAGGTCAATCCGCGGGCCAGCCGCACGGTGCCGTTCGTGGCCAAGGCGACGGGCGTGCCAATCGCGAAGCTGGCCGCCAAGGTGATGGCCGGCATGACGCTCGCGGAGCTGGGGCTGACGCGCGAGCCGATCCCGTCGCACGTCTCGATCAAGGAAAGCGTCTTCCCCTTCCGGAAATTCGCCGGCGTGGACATCGTCCTCGGCCCTGAAATGCGGAGCACGGGCGAGGTGATGGGGGTCAGCGAGCGATTTTCCATCGCTTTTGCCAAGGCGCAGTTGGCCGCCGGCGTGGTGCTTCCCGAAAAGCCGAGCAAGATCTTCCTCAGCGTCGCGCGGCGGCACAAAGAGGCGATTGTCGATCTGGGACGACGGCTGACCGCGATGGGGCACGAGCTGATTTCCACCGAGGGGACCGCCCAGCGGCTGGAGGAAGCCGGCATTGCCGTCCAGCGCGTCAAGAAGATCGCCGAGGGGCGGCCGAACGTGCTGGATTACATGAACGACGGCAACATCGCGCTGGTCCTGAACACCCCCAGCGGCAAAGGGGCCCGCACCGACGAAGGGCGGATCCGCGCCGCCGCCGTACAGCTCGGCATTCCCTGCATCACGACGCTCCAGGCGGCCGAAGCGGCCGTCAAGGCGATGGAAGCGCTCCGCGACGAGGAGATGACGGTGCAGGCGATCCAGGAGCGGTTTCCGCGGGCGTGGGCGACTGAAGCGAACGTGGAACCGGCGGCGGTGTAAAATTGAGTCGTATGAAGTCTGCCGCGCTGAATACGCTGGACGAGCACGCAGCCGGAGGAATGAGTATGCCGACTCTGGTGGATCAATCGGCTTTCGATCGCGGTGTTGAACCGTTGTTTCGGATTCTCACGCAGGAGCAGGCGCGACAGATATTGGCGTATCCAAGGAGCCACTTCGATGTTGTTGTCGCCGGCGGATGCGGAACTGTTCTTCAAGCTGCTGCGCGGGTTGATGTGGTACGTCAATCAGCAGCTACAGGTCGTCGAAACCACAGCCTCAGGACCGGACGAGTTTTCAAACGGCCCGGTCGAAGATCGGGTCAAAGTGCGGGAGGCATTTCTCGAGAATCCACAGCTCCTGGAAAAGTTCGTCGATGAGAATACGCTTGAGTTCAACGACGAGGAATTGGAAATCGTGGCCGCGTGGCGCGACTACCAGTTCGGCCGATTCATCGTCTTTCGGCAACTTCAGAAGCACGCGGTCTTCATGACGACCCAGGAACCGGCGGCCGCTTATGGGGTCGTGGCCCTGACTGACCCCATCGAATTGCTCACGGGACGAAGGCTGCCCATCTTCACCGAGTGCCTGCTGCTCCCCTTTCGCGGCCGGATCGTTTACGACGGCTTGATGAACAGTTTCAACATTTCCTTCGGGCCGGGCATCCGACGCTCCCTGAACGAGAGTTATCAAAGGACAAAGCGGGAATCAGGGATTGTGACGCGTCTCGATAGCGCCGCCGAAGCCCGACCCATTGCCGCGGTCAATCAGAAGTCTGCGGGTGAACGCAAAGTCAAGCAACCCGCGAACCGATTTCGCGGCCGATGGGTCATCCAGTCGGTGGAAAACTGGGAGCTTGATGGGGACGAGGACGCCACGCTCGCGATTCGCAGTCATCAGGCGGGACGATTTCAATTCGCCGGCATTTGCGGCATCATCGATTACCGCGTAGTCCAACGCGACGGCGGCGAGGTCCTGGAATTCAGTTGGGAAGGAAACGACGGTGGGTTTCCAGTGTCGGGACGCGGGCGGGGCGTGATCGTCAAGGGGCAACTGCACGGCGAGCTTTACGTTCACCATGGTGACGAATCGGCCTTTGTCGCCAGCCGTGCTAAGCCCCGCCCGCGATTGTCGCGAAGCTGAGCAGTGCATTCGTCAATGCCGGCGTGCGAACCTTCCCCCCCGGTCGCACCACTTCACGAATCGCTCCGTCGGATTCCATGCCCCACGCCGTCCATTGCCGCGAGATTGTGAAAAAGAGTGCTTTGGCTTGCTCGGCCCCAACGGCGTGTCGCTTGCCATCGCGCTGCGGTTTTTCCGCGGGCGATAAGCGCGCCGCGGACACGTGCCAACAAAAAAAGCCCGAGTGGAAACTCGGGCTTGGGGACTTTACCAGTTACTGGGTCAACTGATCCGCGGTAATCGGAACTCCTTGCCATGTGGGAGTGGGCGTATTCTCGGTACTCGGATCGATGCCAGGAGTACGGCACTTTCGCCCATTATGGCTCAGCAACTTGGCATAGACCTGGAGGTTCACCGTCTCACTGACAAAGCGCACCGACCCGTCCGCCATGCACATCATGAAGCCTTCGGGATGAAAGGCAGCCGGCCGGGCGTGTCGCCAGTCAATGTTGAACGCGAGCATTTCGCGATTGATGGCAACCTGCGGTTGTGACACCTGATTCGGGTCCACCCAAATGACACCCACCTTGTATTCGGTGACCTGGTACTTGAGGATGTTTCCCTGATTGGGATAAACATCGGTCGGCGCGGTATATTGGTTCGGTACATCTCTGCGATCGAGCGGATCGTACCAATCCCAGGCATTGGTGTTCTCGGTGAACAGCAGGGTGTTGCTGGCGCCGTCCCCGTTGGCAAAATCCGCGATCGAGGTCTTGTCTGTGAGGGCAGAGGGAAAGATGGGCTGCCAGGAGCT
>DATKDU010000021.1:0-12216 GCA_035512595.1 Pirellulaceae bacterium | reverse complement strand
CTAGGCCACCAGCTCATCCAGCGGCGGGCGATACCAGGGGAGCTGCGGAAAGAGAATGCCGGCGGCATCCTGGGCCAGGCGGGTCGAGGCGCGGAGGCGGCCGGCGGCGAGCGCTTCGGCGATGTTCCAGTGGCCCAACAGCAGCGGCGTCAGGTCGCGGCGGCGAAGCGACAAGTAGCTGCGGCCGGGATGCCCCGCCGTGAGCTTCACGCCGCGCTGGCCGATCACCAGCCGATAGCTGCGCACGTCCGCATCCTGCGCGTGCGTCAGGTCGGCGTCGTGATAAAACACATCGAGCCCCAGCGAGAAAGGCCGCGGCAGCTCGGCCGCCCTGGCGCGCGACAGCAGCGCACCTTCCAAAAGCCGCAGCATGGCGACCGGATCGAAGACGCGGGCCATGCACGTTTCCCCCTGGTGCGTGGCCGCCAGGTGGGTCTTTCCCCCGGCGGCGGCAAAGTGCGCATGGAGCGGATCGTGCGGCGCAGCATCCAGCCGCACCTGCGCGGAATTGAATTCCACCGCATCGCCGCAGACCCGCGCCACCAGCCGCCGCGCGACCCGCTCTTGTCCCGGCAAGGAGAGCAGCTCGACGATCCGCCCTTCCTTCACGAACGCGGCGCCGACGACCGACGCCAGAAGCTGCGGCAATTCGACGTGATCTCCCTGCGCGAGAGCCACGTAGGCTCGATCGAAAGCGCTGCGGGCCATCAGCCAGTCCCACCAGGCGTCGCTGCGGACCAGCGGGCCGTAGGCCGCACCATAGCGCTGCTCGTAGATGCCCATCACGGCGGGCATCTCGATTCGCCTTAGCGGCCGCACGAGGATCGGCGGCTCGGATCGATCCGCCAGCGGCGAGACCGCCTGCTCCTCGTCCGCCAGCGCCGGCTCGTCCTGCGGGAAGCGGCTGCAAAAGTGGGCCAGCACTTGCCGCGGGCTGGCGACGGAGAACGAATGCCGGCCGCAGACCGACCAGCCCTGCCGGCGGAATAGTTCCGGCGCCGTGGTCCGGGTCAGGCCGACGAGCGCCCCTTCGCAGATCGCCTGGTGCTGCCCCGCATCGAGCAGCGCGGTGGCGAAGCCGCGGGAGCGGAATTCGTGGCTCGTCCCCAGGTCCATGAAGCCGGCGGCCGGAATGGTCAGGCTGCCGAAATGCAGGAGCCGTTTGGTGATCCGCAGATGGGCCGCGAGCTGCTCGCCGCTCTTGACCAGCAGCCGGTCGGTCGGCTCGTACAGCGGCTCGTCAAGCTGGGCGTGAAATTCAGCCGCACTGGGGCCGTGGAAGATCGATAAGAGAAGCTGGTGAATGGCCGCGTGGTCGCCGGAGCGAGCGGGGACGAGGCGGTGCGGGGCAGGTGTGAGAGTGTGCAGGTATGCGGGTGTCAGGGTGCTGGAATTCTCAGACCCCGACACCCTCACACCCTCATACCCCGACACGTCGGCGCGCCTGGCGGCACGAGCGGACGAGGCGATGCGTGTGGCCTTGCGCGAAGGGCGCGCTGCCCTGGAAAGCGTGGACTTCATGACCGCGAATCCTTCCGGAAGGAAGAGCTCCATCCCTGCGGCCGTCGTGGCCGCGTATTCCCCTGTTCCGCCGCGGAGCAATGCCGCGAAGGATGCAGCGCTTGAAAAGGAGAATGGAGTCGCGGGCGGGGGTCAATCAGGATGCGGTCTCTGGATGCGAAAGCTCAGTCGGTCCCCGCGACATTCTCCTCATCGTCCGCCGTCTGCACCTGCGCGGCTGGCAACCGCGGCAATTGCATTCAACGTTAAGAGCACCTTAAGGTCTGGCCGCGCACAAGTCCAGTAGCGCGCGGGGCAAAGTTTCTTCCGGGAAGAGGATGAAGGAAAACTCGCGCTGGGCCAGCAGGTTCGACGCGTGAAGATCGGCGAGACGTTTTTCGCGCTGCTGGAGGAGCTGCTGCCGCACGTCTGCCAGTAGGGCGGACATTCGCTCGTTGCCCGCGGTGACGCGGTCGTGCCACGCTTTCTTTTGTTTCTCTTGCCAGCGAGCGGCAATCAGTTCTTTTTTTTCCGCGGCGAGTTGTTTCAGCTCGCTTCCGCGATTGCCTGTGAGTTCATCAACAAACGTTTCCCCGTGGTGCAGCGTGTCGCGAATCCGCCGCTCGATGGCGCGGACGTCCTCTTCGCTGGTTTGCGGACGCTCGATGGGCAGCCGGAACGTTGCCGTCGCGGTGACATACGCAGGCGGCTCGATGCCGAAGAAGCGGCGGATCAGGGCATCCGTTAGCTCGTCGTATTTCGCCCCGCCGATGCCGTGGATGAAGAGGTCGGAGAGGATCAGGCGGGCGAACATGGTGGTGATCAGGGCGCGGGGGCGGACTTTGACGTTGAATTTTACCTGAGACTCACGCCAGCCAATGACGCCGGCCCGAGTAAGTGATCCCCCGTCTCTGGCGATCACAATTCCGTCGCGGTCCGTCAACTCCCAACCGTTGCCAACCCGTCGCATGAAGGCACGCCGCCGTTGTGGACGCGTCTTGTCCCAGATCCACAGCGGAGCTTCCAGCCAGGATCCATCGGCAACTAAATCGGGAGCCGGATGCACGTGGCTGCGGATGTGGTTAACCAACCGGTATTCGGCGAGGGTTGCATTGTAATGGGCGTGAAGTTCGGGCCACCGAAGCAGCAAATGGTCGACAAAGTCCATGAACGGCCCTGCATAACACAAATAGCTCAGCGGAATCTCCTGAGTAGAAAGGCCTAAGCGTCGTTCGAAGTGGTGCCGCGCGCGGGCCAAACAATCACCGAGCACGATGCTGTCTCGCACGAACACAGAGTCGCCAGGCAAAGCCGTCAGCAGATCGATTCGCGGGGGTTTGTGCAATGATTCTTCAACGAACGGCCAAAGCTCGTCGATCAACAATCTCGGACGACGACCGGAGGACAACGTTTGCAGCGGATCGTATGCTGCGTGGACCCGCCGGGGAAACTCGGCCATCATTTGGCGATCGACGATTCTGCGTTCTTCAAACGGCAACTCGACCGCCGATTGGTCGAGTGGGATGTGGGCAACTGCAGGAGACTGGATTGTTCCGGTCGGGACAGAGATACCGGATTGCCTGCTGTTGTCGTTGTCGACGATCAGGTTAAACCCAGCGCCTCCAACCATCTGTGCGATCTGGTTCAGCACAAAGTTTTTTAACCAGACTCCGGGATGAAACAGCGTCGGCTGATGCCCCGAAAAGATGAGGGGTCGTGAATCTTCCTCGACTCCTAACGCACCTCTGGCCGACTGTCGCCATGAACGCAGTGGCAAGCCGCTGGCCCGATCCCACGTCTGGGCCAGCTTGCGATTCGCCTCGACGAGCTTGACCGCCTCAGATAGCGGCGGATCGATGAGTGCCGCGCCGTCTTCCTTCGGGGCACGAATACGGCGGGAACGAATTGGAACGTCCGCCGCGGTCATCGCGAAAACTACTCTCCGCAGACAGAACCGACGCAGAAGCCGGCCGACTGCACCGACGCAATCGCCCGGTCGAGCGTCAGGTGATAATACTCCAGCCGCGTCTGCGCGTCGTCCAGCACCCCGCCGAACGACCGCTTCTCATCCAGATAGATCAGCGGCACCGGCAGCTCGATGATCTTCAGCCCGGCGTGCGCCGCCTGGACCCACACTTCCAGCGGCATGGCATACCCCGGCTCGCTGATCTTCAGCTTCTCAAGCGCCCCCACGCGGTAGCACTTGAAGCCGCAGAAAGCGTCGGTCAGATTCAAGCCCAGCCGGCGGTTCAGCTCGGCCGTCACCTGCTCGTTGACCCGCCGCCGCTGCTCCGGCGGCAGGCTGTCCCCTGCGAACTGTTCCAGATAGCGGCTGCCGGAGACGATATCGACGTCGCCCGTGCAGGCATCGAAAAACTGCGGAATTCGCAGCGGCTCGTGCTGGCCGTCGCAGTCGATCGTCACCAGCTTGTCGTAACCGTTACGCACCGCGTAATCGAACGCGGTCAAGAGTGCCGCCCCGTAGCCCCGGTTTTCTTCGTGTGTCACGACCTGGAGATCGTCGCGAGCCGCCAAAATCTCCGCCGTGCCGTCGCTGGAGCCGTCATCGACGACGAGGACCTGGCGGCAGTAGCGCAGGACCTGCTCGAGCACTCCGTTGACGTGACGGGCTTCGTTGTAGACAGGCAGAGCGGTGAGGCAGCGGGCAGGCATCGGTATGGCGAGATGAGGATAGGTGCCAGGCGGGTACGCTCAATTGTAAGAGGCTCTCGGGGGGAGTCAACGATTGTGGGGCATCCATTGCGGATTGGAGATTGCGGATTGCGGATTCTCTAGTTGGCAATCCGCAATCTGCAATCCGCAATCCGCAATCTGCAATCCGCAATCGAACGTTTGCTACCGCATTCCCGCGGCAGTACACTCAAACGCCGGAGCGGGACGATGGGACGCACGCTAGCCATACCAATCAACGGGATGAACGCAGGCGCACTTTGTGCGCAGTGGTCGTTCCCCGCCTGGATCGAAGTCGCCAGCGAGGCCCTGTTATGCCTGGCGTTTCTGCTCCTCTTGGGGCTGATTGCCAGCGTTGCCTTCCGCCGCAAGCAGCTACGCATCGCCCCGGTGTGGTGGGTGATCGCCAGCTTTTTGATCGCGGCCAGCGCGGCGCACTTGCTGGGGGCGTTCGGCGACATACTCAACCTTCCCGACCTGGCCACGACCGCCAAGCTGCTGATGGCCGTGACGGCGTGGGTCGCGCTGGTGGCCCTCGCGCCGCTATTGCCGCAGTGGCTGGAGCGGCGCAGCGCGGAGGAGTATCTGCGGCAGCTCAACGAGCGGCAGAAGGCGGAGGAGCGGCTGCTGGAGAGCGTCGCGCAGCGGGACAGCGTGGCGCGGGCGCTGCGGGCGCGGGAAGCGGCCTACCAGTCGCTCGTCGAAAGCTTGCCGCTGAACGTCTTTCACAAGGACCTGCAGGGGCGTTTTGTCTCCGCCAACCAGCGGTTTTGCGAGACGCTGGGCAAGCCCCTCGAGGAAATCCTCGGCCGGACCGACTTCGATTTCTTCCCCGAGCACCAGTGCCAGAAGTACCGCCGCGACGACGACCACGTGCTGAACACGGGCGAGACGCTGGAAGACATCGAGGCCTACTTCAAGCCCACCGGCGAGAAGCTCTTCGTCCAGGTGCTCAAGGCGCCGGTCCGGGATGAGGAAGGGGGGATCGTCGGCGTGCAGGGGATGTTCTGGGACGTGACCGCGCGGATGGCGGCCGATGAAGCGGCCCGGCTCAGCGACGCCCGCTTCCGCAAGCTGGTCCACTCCAGCCTGATTGGCGTCTTCGTCGCGCGGCTCGACGGCTCGATCCTCGAGGTCAACGACGCCTTCCTGGACATCGTCGGCTACTCGCGGGAGGACTTCGAGCAAGGCCGCGTGCGCTGGGACGCGCTCACCCCCGCCGAGCATCGGGCCAACGACGAGCGGGCGATCGAACAGTTGCATGCCACCGGCACCTGCCTCCCCTGGGAAAAGGAATACATCCACAAGGACGGACGCCGCGTCCCGATTCTCGTCGGCGTCACGATGTTGGACGGGGCAAAGGAATCAGGCGTCAGCGATCAGAGGTCAGGAGCTTCCGACCTGAACCCTGAACCCCGAACCCTGAACCCTGAAGAGTGCATCTGCTTCGTCCTCGACATCACCCGCCAGAAGCATACCGAGCAGGAGCTGATGGCGGCCAAGGAAGCGGCCGATGCCGCCAACCAGGCCAAGAGCCAGTTCCTGGCCAACATGAGCCACGAGGTCCGCACGCCGATGAACGCCATCATCGGCCTCACCGAGCTGGTGCTCAACTCGCAGCTTACGCAGCGGCAGACCGACTACCTGAAGATGGTGCTCCAGTCGGGCGAATCGCTGCTGTCGATCATCAACGACGTGCTCGACTTCTCCAAGGTCGAATCGGGCAAGATCGAGCTGGAGGAAATGCCGCTGCGGGTGCGGGAGTGCATCGGGGACGCCCTCAAGTCGCTCGCTCTCCGGGCGCATGCCAAGGGGCTGGAGCTGGCGCTGGACATTTACTCCGACGTCCCCGAATGGGTGCTGGGGGATGCCGGCCGGCTGCGGCAGATCGTCATCAACCTCGTCGGCAATGCGATCAAGTTCACGCCGGCGGGCGAAGTGGTGGTGACGGTCGAGGCGATTGCGGAGTGCGGAGTGCGGAATGCGGAATATGAATCCAATCCGCAATCCGCAATCCCCAATCCGCAATCTTGCGAGCTCCACTTCTGCGTCAGCGACACCGGCATCGGCATTCCGCCGGAAAAAGTGGACAAAGTCTTCGAGGCCTTCGAGCAAGCCGACAGCTCGACGACGCGGCAGTACGGCGGCACGGGACTCGGTCTGGCCATCGTCAAGCGTCTGGTCGAGCTGATGCAGGGCCGCGTGTGGATCGAAAGCGAGCTGGGCAAAGGGAGCCAATTCCACTTCAGCGTCCAACTGCCGCTGTGCGACGCGCCGTCCCCCAAGGACGAGACGCCCCGGCGGACCGCCATCCGCGGGACGCGGTGCCTGGTCGTCGATGACAATGCGACCAATCGCCGCATCCTCGATGAGATTCTGGAAAGCTGGGACATGCTCCCCACCTGTGCCGACAGCGGCGCTTCGGCGCTAGCGGCGCTGAGGGCCGGGGTGGAAGCCGGGCAGCGGTTCGAGCTGGTGCTGACCGACATCAACATGCCGGGGATGGACGGTTTTTCGCTGATCGAGCAGATGCGAGCCGATCCCGAACTGGCCGAGTCGATCGTCATCATCCTCACGTCGGGAGACCGGCCGAACGATACGGGCCGCGCGGAGAAGCTGGGGGTCTCGCAGCGGCTGCTCAAGCCGGTCAAGCAATCCGAACTGTTCGACGCGATTGCCGCCAGCCTGGGAATGACCGTGTCCGAACCGGAGACTGCGGCGGTGGAGGAAGCGCCCGCGGCTGTCCGTCCCCTCAAGATCCTCCTGGCCGAGGACAGCCTGGTGAACCAGCGGCTGGCGGTGGGGCTCTTGGAGCGGCATCACCACCAGATCATCGTCGCCAACAACGGGCAGGAGGCGATCGACGCCCTGGCGCGGGAGCCCTTTGATTTGGTGCTGATGGATTTGCAAATGCCGGAGCTGGACGGGCTGGAAGCGACGCGGCGGATTCGGGCGCGGGAACAACAGCCCGGCGATGGGGACAGGCCGGCGCACGTGCCAATCATCGCCATGACCGCTCACGCGCTCAAAGGGGACCGGGAGCGGTGTCTAGCGGCCGGCATGGACGAGTACGTCTCCAAGCCGATTCGCGAGTCGCAGCTTCTGGCCGCGCTGCGGGCCGTGCTCGGAGAACGAGGTCCCGCGTTTCGCTTTTCGAGTCCCGAGTTGCCGGCTCAACTTGGAGCTCGAAACGCCCAGCCCGAAACGTCGGTCATCGACTGGAAAGCAGCGCTGGAAACGTGCGGCGGCGATCATGCCCTGCTGCGGGATATCGTCGAAGCGTTCCTCGAGGAAGAGCCGCGACGAGTGGCGGAAATTCGCCGCGGCATCGAGCAGGCCGACTTCGAGCTGCTCAATCGGGCGGCCCACACGATCAGGGGCTCGATGCGGTACTTCGGCGCCAAACGGGTCTACGACCGGGCGCAGGCCCTTGAGCAGATGGGGGCCAATCGATCGCTGGAGGGGGCCGACGTGGAAGTCTGTCTTCTGGAACAAGAATTGGAAAAGCTGCTGCCCCATCTGGTAGACTACGTGCAAGGCAAAGGAGGGCCGGTTTGACCCGTGCGGAATCGCGGACAGTGTCACCCCCTGCTCTGAGGCCTGACCATGGCAAACATCCTTGTGGTCGATGACTCCGCCGTAGACCGCCGCTTCGTCGGCGGGCTGCTCAAGCGCCAGCCGGAATACTCCGTCGAATTTGCCGAGGACGGATCGGACGCACTGACCAAGATTCGCGCTCAGGTGCCGGACGTCATCATTACCGACCTGCAAATGCCCAACCGCAACGGCCTGGAGCTGGTCTCGGCCGTGCGGATGCACCATCCGGGAGTGCCGGTGATCTTGATGACCGGGCACGGCAGCGAAGGGCTGGCGGTGGAGGCGCTGCACCGCGGCGCGGCCGGATACGTCCCCAAGCCGCAGCTTGCCGAGCGGCTTCTGGATGCGGTCGGCGAGGCGCTGTCGCTGTCGCGGGCGGATCATACGTATGAGCGGCTGATCTCCTGCCTGAAGCTCTGCGAATTCAACTTCGAGCTGGCTAGCGACGCGGCGCTCATCGATCCGCTGGTCGATCTGGTCTCGCAGATGGTCGCCGGCATGCGGCTGACCGACGCCACCGGCCGGTTTCGCGTCGGAGCCGCCGTCAAGGAAGCGCTGCTCAACGCCATCTACCGCGGCAATCTGGAGCTATCGTTCTCCGAGCTTCCCGACGTGCGCGACGGCAGTCCCGCCGGCGCTGCGGCCCGGCTGGTCGAGGAGCGGCGAACACAGCCCCCCTATCGCGACCGCCTCGTCCACGTCCTCGTGAAAATCAATCCGGACGAAGCGCGACTGGTCATCCGGGATGACGGCCCGGGCTTCGATCCCACGCAAGTCCCCCAGGCGGGAGAGGAAGGCTCGCTCGACGCGCAGACAGGGCGCGGCCTGGTGCTGTTGCGGGCTTTCCTCGACGAGGTGCAATATAGCGACCGCGGCAATGAGGTGACGCTGGTCAAGCGGCGGGAGGAATAGGGTTCAGGGTTTAGGGTTCAGGGTTCAGGAGACCGCACGCTCCGACCTCCGACCTCTGAGAGCGTGGGAATCCATCGGCGGAAATGCAAAATGATCAATGCAAAATGCAAAAGTCAGCAAGGCAGCGTTATCGACACATTTTGACTTTTGCATTTTGCATTGGACATTTTGCATTGCTTGCGACATTCCGCTGCCGTTTGATTCACACGCTCTGACGTCCGACCTCCGACCTCTCCTTTCTGAACCCTGAACCCTGAACCCTGAACCCTGAACCCTGAACCCTGAACCCTGAACCCTCCCCATGCCCATCGTGCTCGTCGTGGACGACTCTGCGGTCGATCGCCGGCTTGTCGGCGGAATGCTCGGCAAGGTGCCCGGTCTGGCGGTGCAATTCGCTGCCGACGGGCGGGAGGCGCTGGCCTTTATCGAGGGGGAACGGCCCGATCTGGTGATCACTGACCTGGTAATGCCGGAGATGGACGGCCTGGAACTGGTCTCAACCGTAGTGGACCGCTACGGGCAAATCCCTATCATTCTGATGACGGGCAAAGGGAGCGAAGAAATAGCCGTGGCGGCACTCAAGGCCGGGGCTGCCAGTTACGTCCCCAAAACCGCGCTGCACCAGTTTCTCGTGGAGACCGCCCTGGACATCCTGGCCATGACGCAAGACCGCCAAAGCAGCCAGCGCCTGATGGGGTGCCTGGGGACTGGCCAGTTCACCTTCACGCTGGAGAACGACGCCGAGCTGATTCCTTCGCTGGTCAACTACGTGCAGAACGTCGCCATCAGCGTGGGACTGTGCGACGACTCCGATTGCGTTCGCGTCTGCATTGCCCTGGAAGAAGCGCTGCGCAACGCCATGTTCCACGGCAATCTGGAGATCAGCTCCGAGGTGCGGGAAGGGGATCCGGAGGCGTACGCCGCGCTGCTGGCCGAGCGGATGCAGAACGATCCGTGGCGCCGGCGCAAGCTGTACGTGGACGTGCGCCTGTCGCGGCAAGCAGGGACCTTCGTCGTCCGCGACGAAGGACCGGGCTTCGATCCGCGGAGTCTGCCCGATCCCACCGATCCGGCCAACCTGGAGAAAGTCAGCGGGCGGGGACTGCTCCTGATGCGCACGTTCATGGACGACGTGCGGTTCAATGCGACGGGAAATGAAGTGACGATGGTGAAGTACAGCGCCGCTGGCGGAGCGGGGAACGGAGAGTGTGCCGCGACTCCGCCTGCCGCACCTTGAATCCCGCCCTCCGATGTCTGACCAAAAACTAGTGCGAATGGAGGAAGCGGGGGATGCGCTGATCGTGTCGCCGCTGATGGCCTTTGGCCATTTGCTCGATCCCGCCGTGGCCCGCGATTGGAAGCAGGTCCTCGACCGGCTCGACGATCCGGGTGTGAAGCGGTTGGTGGTCGATTTAGGCGAGCTGCCGTACTTCGGCTCGACCGTGCTGGACTGGCTGGTCCAGCTTTGGAACCGGATGCGGGCCAAACAGGGGGTGATGGCGGCCTGCAACGTCTCCACCGTGGGACGCGAGGTCCTCAGCCTGGCGCGGCTCGACACCTTGTGGCGCGTCTTCGACACGCGCAAAGAGGCGCTGGCCGAGCTGGCTTCCGCCGTCCCGCCGCAGGCTTCGCCCTCGCAGCCGTAGTTGAATCTCTCTATAATCGCGTGCTGCTGGAAGTTCTCGTGTTTCGTCTCCCGTTAAACACAAAACCCAACCCTTCCCTCCGACCCCCGACTTCGGCCCATGGCCGCCAAACCCGCCAAAAAAAGCCGCATCCTGATTGCCGACGACAACCAGTCCAACCGCGAGCTGCTGGAAGCGATGCTCGACGCCGTGGACTGCGACATTGCCGTGGCCGTGGACGGCCAGGACACCCTGGCCAAGGTGCAGTCGTTCCAGCCCGACGTGATCCTGCTGGACGTGATGATGCCGCGGCTGAGTGGCTTCGAGGTCTGCCAGAAGCTCAAGAGCGACCCGGCGACCAAGAAGATCATGATCCTGATGGTCACGGCCCTCAACGAGCAGGGGGACATCGAGCGGGCCGTGAAGGTCGGCACCAACGACTTCGTCTCCAAGCCGGTCAACAAGTTCGAGCTGCTCACCCGCGTCAAAAACGCCCTGCTCGTCAAGGACATCACCGACGAGAACGAGCGACTGCGGCAATACATCCTGAAGATGGAAGAGTCGGGCGGCCGGCGGTAAGCGGCGCAAGAACAGCCGGCCCACTGGCGGGCGGCCGGGCCAATTCGCTCGACGACTGGCAACGGCCGGCCCGGCCAATCACCATGGGCTTGTTCCCAGCGCGGTGGCGATGAATCCTGCACCACTTCCCTTCCACGCGCAGCATGGCCAAGACCGCCATCGAATTCCTGAGCGAACTGACCCAGCGCGAGTTGGTGCCGCCCAACATCGTCGCCAGTCTGCGCCGCCAGGTCGGTGACTCGATCAAGCCCGTGTCGGCCGCGGCAATCGCCCGGCTGCTGGTCGAAAAGGGGCATCTCACGGCCGTGCAGGCCGAAAAGTTGCTGGGGGCTCCGCTGGCTCCCGCCAGGCCGCCGCTTCCATCGGCAGCCGAGACGAAGCCGATGGAATCGGACCTGGGGCTTGCGCCGCTGCAAGAGATCCCTGCACCGACTGGAACGCCTGCCGCCGCGCCGAAAAAGCCGGCCGAGGCCACGACGGCGCTGGAGCCCTTGGATCTGGGGCTGCTCGATCTGCTGCCGCTGGACGAGAAGCCAAAACCCGCAGTCGCAGCAGTGCCAAAGCCGGCCGCGCCCGTCAAGAAAGTGCCGCCGGCCAAACCCCCCGCGGCCGCGCCACTCACCCCGCTGTCGCCGCTGGATACCCTCGAGCCGTTGGCCTCGCCCCTGACGCCAATTCCTCTTCCCGCGAAACATCCGCCGGCAGAAAGGGCGGCCGCACCCGCTGCGGCGCAAGTTCGCCCGCCCGACCCGCTGGACGTGGCGATCCCCCTCGCCCCCCCAGCGAAACCGGCGCCCGCGGCAACTCCCCAGAAGTCGTCCCGCGCGGTGGGGTGGATCGGCGGCATTGCAGTCGGCGTCGTGGCGCTCGCGGTCGTGAGCGGCGGCCTGGCACTCCTGTTTTTCGTGTCGCGCCAAGAGCAGCCACATTCCTTCGAGCTGGCGGAGCAAGACTACCGGGCCGGTCAGTACGCGGCGGCTGCCGAGAAATACGACGCTTTCCTGACGGCCGATCCGCGGCATGAGCAGGCCGCACTGGCCCGCGTCCGGCGCGGGATGGCGCGCATGCTGGCGGCCAAGGGGAGCGGCGACAATTGGCCGGCCGTGCTCCCCGTCGCTAGTGAAGTTCTGGCAGAGATCGACGGCGAGGAGGAGCTGCCTGAGGTTCATGCGGAGCTTGCGCCGCTGTTGACCGAAATGGCCGCCGCCCTGGCGAAGCGGGCGGACGATGCAGCCGGCGCGGATGCCGCCGCGCGGCTGGACGAAGCGCGGCGTGCGCTAGCCCTGGCGGACAACGGGCGCTACATCCCCGG
>DATKDU010000020.1:0-5033 GCA_035512595.1 Pirellulaceae bacterium | reverse complement strand
GCGGTTGACCACGTCGCGGCTGGTCATGCCGGAGGGCTTGTGGACGTTAAGCAGACCGAACATTCAGAATCTCGAAGTCATAGAGGTTGCGGATCTCGTCGGCGGTCTTCGTCGCGAAGTTCGTGAAGCGGCGGTAGAGGGCATCGACGTCGCGGACGCCGAGCGAGGCCAGCATGCGGAACTTGTGGGCCAAAAGGTCGTCCAGATTGCCGCTCGTGTTGCGGGCGTGCCCTGCGGGGTACATGACCAGTCCACTGGACAACGAAGGTCCGGCCTGCCGGGCCGGACCTGATGAAGCAGAAACTTGCGGCGATGCGGAGGTCCCGTCCGGCAGACGGGACCTACTGATTTCCACCGTCGTCGGTATGCCGTCGGGGTATTTGGCGTCGTATTCCGCCCCGCCGTGAACGAACTCGATCCGCTCCATTAGCCGCCGCGTCAGCGGATCGAAGAGTGCCGCGTCGTCGTAGTCGGCCGGGACGAGCATCAGCTCTTTCCAGCCGGCCTGCTTGAGCTGAATCGCTTTCCGCAGCAGCGTGGCAATGATATAGACCATCGAGTGGTCGGCACTCTGCCGCGTCGTCGGATTTCGTTTGTGCGGGTCTCCGATAATGCTATAGGCCGGTTCGTAGATCGTGATGCGAATGCGGTCGATGGTCGATTCGTCGGTCAGCAGCTCGGGATGCTTTTCGAGGAGATCGATCAGCCCCGCAATTGCCCCGGCCGACTGATGCTCGTACAACCCCAGCTTGAAGTGCATCCCCATCACGGCGAAGTCGTCGCCGCCGGTGGCGAGTTCCAGATCGAACGGGCTCGTCAGCGGCTGATGGGGCGGCTCGAACAGGCAGAACACGGCCTGCGGGTTGCGGAAGATGTCCGCCGGGCCGACGAAGCCGCGCATCGCCCGCCGCATGCTCGTCACCGCGACCTCGGCACTGATCGCCGCCGACGCTCCCTTGGAATCGGAAAGCTGCTCCCCGTGGCGGATCGCGCGGAACGGAACGTAGTGAGCGACGGTGAGGCCGATGGCCGACTGGATCTGCTCCGCCGTCGCGCCCAGCACTGCGCCGTAGACGGCCGCAGACGCAATCGCCCCGTGCAGCACGTGGTCGATCTTGTGGTCCTTGAGTCCAAACACTTCGGCCAGCCGCCCGCGGATTTCATCCAGGCAGAGCATCGCCAGCAGCGTTTGCCGGCCGTCCCAACCCGCCTGCTGAGCCGCCGCCAGCGCGACCGGATAGAAATCATTGTGCCCAAACTCGCCGCGGCAATAGCCAGTCCGCGGGTTGTAGCCGAAGTTGGTGCCGTTGGCATCGAGTTCTCGAACGGCCGCGCTGTTGGCCAGGACCGCCTTCTCTGGAAACACACGAACCCTTGATCCCAGCAGCGTCGCTCCTGCCGCACCGTCCGCCGACCGATATTCCAGCGCCTCATCCCGCAGCACCCGCGGCGCATTGGCCCCGATCGCCAATGCCGCCACGCCGCAGGCGATGCTATCGAGGTGAAATTGCTCCACGCGCGACAGAACCGTTTCGCTCGGCAATCCCAGCCCGCCAGCGAGAAAGTCGATCGCGTACTGGCCAATGCCGCGGGCCTGATTTTCGGTGCGTTTCAGGGTGAGGTAGGTGTTCGACATGTTATGGCGCCGGCCGACTTACTAACCCGAAGCGTAAGCGGGGGAAGATTTCGCCCAATCGCGGCATCTGCCCTCGCTTACGCTTCGGGTTACTATTTCGGCAGTTTCCCAAATATGCAGCCGCCGACTATAACAGTCCGAAAACTCTCGTTTTTCCGCTGGAATACTTGACTTCCGACTCCCTTTCCGACACCCTAGAGGGGTCGAAAGTATGCCCGCGCAGTTGGCACCTGCCGGGCATGGTGGCCACACCTGACACAGGAAGCGAGGTGCAGCATGTCTGATTCTACCCGCTCGGCGTCGCCGAAGAAGAACAAGCCGAAGTTCCCGCTCTGGGAGCACACGAACGGCCAGTGGTGCAAGAAGGTCAAGAAGCAGTTCCATTATTTCGGCAGCGTGGCCGAGGATCCCAGCGGCCAGCAGGCCGCTGCCAGGTGGTACGCGCTGGAGCCGGAACTGCGGGCCGGCAATGGGCTGCTCACGCCAGCGGAAGAATTGACGCTGCTGGAATTGTCGGATCGCTTCCTCAAGACCAAGCGAGCCAAGGTCAACGCAGGCACGCTCAGCGAGCTAAGCTGGAACGACTACAAAGCCAACTGCGACCGCGTGCTGGCCTTCTTTGGCCGCGACAAACTGGTAGTCGATCTGCGGCCGGACGAGTTCGAGCGGCTGCACGAGCACGTGGCGAAGACCTGCCGGTCAACGGAAACTCTGCTGACCTTCGTCGTGCGAACCCGGATGATCTTCAAGTACGGCCTCAAGCAGGGCCTGCTCGCCAAGCCCGTGCTGTTTGGCGAGGCGTTTGAGATCCCCACCGCCCAGACGATGCGGAAGCGTCGCAGCGAGCGGGGAACGAGGCACTACTCGGCCGAGCAGATCCGGAAGCTGATCGACGCGGCCAACGTGCAGATGAAGGCGATGCTGCACCTGGGAATCAACGCCGCGTTCGGCCCGAGCGACCTTGGCCAGTTGCCGCTGTCTGCGGTGGACCTGGAGCGCGGCTGGATCAAGTTCGCCAGACCCAAAACCGGCATCAGCCGCCGCTGCAAGCTGTGGCCCGAAACCGCGCAGGCAATCCAGCAGTGGCTCAAGGTCAGACCACAGCCAAAGGAGCCCGCGCGAGCGAAGCTCGTGTTCCTGCGGGACAGCGACCGCTCCTGGGAGCAGGGGCTGCGGTACATGGGCATCGCCGACGAGTTCCGCCGGACCGCGGTCACAGCCGGCATCGCGCACACGGGCTTTTACGGCTTGCGTCGCACGTTCCGGCAGGTCGCCGACGAGGCGGTGGACACGATCGCAGCCGACGAGGTGATGGGGCACTGCGACGGGTCGATGGCCGGCCGTTACCGCGACCGTGAGCGGATCAGCGAGGAGCGCATCGAGCTCGTCGTCCAGCACGTGCACGACTGGCTGTACGGCAAGCAGCCGGCTAAGAAGAAGCAGCCGGCCAGGAAGAAGCAGCCGGCCAGGCGGGCAACGAGCGAGCGGCGTGGGCTGCGGGTGGTGGGGTGAACCATGCCGAAACGAAGCATCGCGGCAATCTACGAATACCGCACGCACTCGGGCAGGCTGGCATTTACCAAAGTGCGATATGATCCGAAAGGTTTTGCCTATCGCGGAGCTGACGGCCGGGCGGGCCTGAGCGGGCGCCTCCCCAAGTTGCTCTACCGGCTACCTGAGCTGCTGGCGGCGGATTCTCGCCAGCCAGTGTTCGTTGTGGAAGGCGAGAAGGACGTCGAGCGGCTGCGGTTGCTGGGCTTGGTCGCGACGTGCAATCCCGACGGCGGCGGCAAAGGGAAATGGTCCACGGCGTACGCGCGGCACTTTCGCGGGAGGCGCGTCGTGATCATCCCCGACAACGATCCGGTCGGGATCGACCACGCGTATGACGTCGCCAGGAAGTTGCACCGCGCCGCGGCGAGCGTCGTGGTCTTGTCGCTGCCGGACCTAGCCAATAAAGGTGACGTGAGCGACTGGCTAGATCGTGGCGGCACGCCGGAGCAGCTCCGCGAGCTGGCCGGCCAAGTACCACCGCACAAGCCACAGCCGGAGATCGAGCTGGAACGTCGCGATGAGCAGTTTGAGTTTCAGATTCGATGGCGGCTGGAACAGATACTTCGGCAGCAGCTCACGGCGCAGGAGAAGCTCTTGCTGATCGTGCTGGAGGCGGGGCTGAAACGGCCCACTCAGCAGAACATTGCCGCGGCAATGAGTCTGTCTCCGCGGCGGTTGAAGGCGATGTTTGCTGATTTGCGACGGCGAGGCATAGTCCGCGGCACCAAAAAAGGCAGAGAGACGACGTATCGGGTATGCGGCTGATAGGGGACGCCGGCGTCCCCTATCGCGTGCCTGCGGCTGGCGTGGGCTGCGGGTCGTCGGATAGACTCCATCAGCAGGTGAGACATGCAAGCGAAAAGGATGAAAGTTCACGGGCCAAGCCCCGACGCGACGACCGAGCCCGGCGAGTGGATTCCCCCCGCCGGTCTGCCGGATCAATTCATTCGGCTCATTGCCCGGCGAGCCGAGGAGCTGGGGATCAACAGCGTACCCCTCACCCACCTATTGAAGAACCAGAAGCACGCGAACCGGGAGACCAGACAAGCGGCCGCCGACGTAGTTGAGCGAGTGTACAACGCCGACAACGGATGGAAGCCGTTTGCCGAGTACACGCACGGGCAGGTGCTGGATCAGGTGCTGGCCGAGATCTGGGCCTGCTTCGAGGGGGAAGCTCCGGCAGCCGAGCGGACGGGCAGACAGCCGCTGTCCAGCGCCTGGATATCCATTGACCCCGTAGTGCGAAAGGCGATCGAGAAGCTGGAAGAACAAGGCCCGATCAAGCCCAATAAGTCTGAGATCCAGCGACAGCTCAACGACGAAGGAGCAGAAGGTGTGAAGTATCCGTCGTCCATGGTCGGACCGAAATGGAAACCATTCAACCGCCTGTTTGATCTCCGCGCGAACGGGGACTACGAGGCATTCGACCGGGCCCTGCGCGCCATCAAACAGGGGTGACGGGACCTCGTCATTTCCTCGTCATTTCCCTCGTCAGCTTTGTAAGCCGAGATTTTTTCCCCTAAGCCAGTCAACGACTTACGGCCTCTCAGGCTGACGAATCGCCCCGAAAAAGCCGCCAGCAGGTAGACCCCCACCCACGGGAGACTACCTGATGACATCCGAGATTGATTCCGCCGCCGACAACTGGCCATCCGCCTGGTTCGTCAGGCTGGAACTCGCGATCGAGATGAACGACTGGGCCGCGTAACCGTTCACACCCTGGCGTAAAAAATTGGTCTTCGCGCAGCGAGGAAAATCGGCGACACCTTGGGCATGTCGTCGCCGCCGATCACGCCGGAGCAGTTGGCCGCCTTGCCGCCTGAGTTGCGGGCGGTGGTCCAGG
>DATKDU010000019.1:0-20675 GCA_035512595.1 Pirellulaceae bacterium | reverse complement strand
CTTCGAGGGGACCGAAGTCGAGCCGATTTTGTCGTCGAGCGATCCGAATTTCCGGCCGACCGACATCGAGATCGGTGCCGACGGGGCGATCTACTTCGGCGACTGGCAGAACCCGATCATCGGCCACATGCAGCACAACCTTCGCGATCCCAGCCGCGACCGGACGCACGGCCGCGTCTACCGCGTGACGTATGAAGGCCGGCCCCTGTCGCACTCGCCAAAGATTGCCGGCGAGCCGATTGAGAAGCTGCTCGATTTGCTTAAGGAGCCGGAAGATCGCGTGCGGTATCGCACGCGGATCGAGCTCACCGGCCGAGACTCGCAGCAGGTGATTGCCGCGGTGAAGAAGTGGGCGGCCGCACTCGACAAGAACGAACCGGAGTACGAGCATCACATGCTCGAAGCCTTGTGGGTTCATCAGAGCCACAATGTGGTCAATGTCGAACTGCTAGAGCGGATGCTCGCGTCGCCCGACTTCCGCGCCCGGGCTGCGGCCACACGCGTGCTGTGCTACTGGCGCGACCGCGTACCGCAGGCGCTCGAGCTGCTCAAGAAGCTGGCTGCCGACGAACATCCGCGGGTGCGGCTGGAGGCCATGCGGGCCGCCAGCTTCTTCACCGAGCCCGAGGCGGTGGAAGTGCCGTTGATCTCGGCGGAGCACCCGTCCGACGAGTACATCACCTTCACCCGCGACGAGACGATGCGGGCTCTGGAGCCGCACTGGAAGAAGGCCCTGGCCGAGGGGAAGAAGATCGCTTTTTCCAGCGATGCTGGCGCGCGGTTCTTTCTCAAGAACGTGAAGACCGACGAGCTTCTCAAGATGGACATGAGCCGGGCCGTCGCGCTGGAGGTCCTCTACCGCGTCGGCATCCGCGACGAGCAGCGGCAGCCGGCCATTGCCTTCCTGGCTGGCGTGGAGAAGAAGTCCGAGCTGCACATTCTCCTTGATGCGCTGATCGCCATCGACAAGCAGTCTGAAGCGTTCGACGAAAGCGTGGCGTTCGACCTCGTGCGGCTGCTGACGACTGCTGTAGGACAGGTTTCCAACCTGTCCCGAAGAGAAGGACAGGTTGAAAACCTGCCCCACGTGCGCAGCCAACTCGAAAAACTCGCCACCACCGCCAAACAGCCCATCATCCGCCAGGCCGGCTACCTCGGCCTGATTGCCGCTGACGGCAATGCGGACCACGCCTGGGAGCTGGCCGCCAAATCGGTCCCGACGCTGCGCGATCTGGTCTCGGCAGTGCCGCTGATCAGCGATCCGAGCGTGCGAGCCTCGCTTTACACAAAAGTCGAGCCGCTGCTGCACGGGTTGCCGCCGGAACTGGCCAGCGGCAAACCGGCGACGAAAGGGACCTACGGCCGGTTCGTGCGGATCGAGCTGCCGCGCCGCGGCACATTGACGTTGGCGGAGGTGGAGGTCACCAGCGACGGCCGCAACGTCGCCCGATCTGGAAAGGCATCCCAAAAGAACACGGCCCACGGCGGTGCTGCCTCCCGCGCCATCGACGGCAACACCAACGAGTCGTACGGCAGCGGCGGCCAGACGCACACCGTGGAAAACACGCCCGACCCGTGGTGGGAAGTCGATCTCGGCGATGAAGTGCCGATCGAGTCGATTGCCGTCTACAATCGCCGCGACGGCGATCTGTGGCGGCGGCTGGAGGGCTTTCGATTGACGGTTCTCGACAGCGGCCGGAACGTCGTGTTTGAACGAGAGAACAACCGAGCGCCCCGGTTCAAGACGGTCTTCGAACTCGGCGGCGGCGGACCGGAATCGCTCATCCGCCGCGAGGCCATGCTGGCGGTGACCAGCTTCCGCGGCCAGGAGACGAATTCGTTTGAGACGCTGGCTAAGTTCATTCAGGGCAACATCGACCGCTCGCAGGCAATCCGCGCGATCCAGCGGATCCCCCGCAGCTACTGGCCGGCCGAAGACGCCGAGCCGCTGGTGACGACGCTGCTGGCGCACATCGCCAAGATTCCGACTGCCGACCGTACGTCGCCGGCGGCACTGGATGCGATGCAACTGGCCGAATCGCTTGCGGCGCTCTTGCCGGCCGAGCGAGCCAAGTCAATCCGCAGGGAACTGGGGGACCTCGGCGTGCGTGTGATCCGCATCGGCACAATCCCGCACCAGATGGCATTCGACAAGGAGCGGATCGTCATCCAGGCCGGCAAGCCCGTCGAGTTCGTCCTGGAAAACAGCGACATCATGCCCCACAACTTCGCCATCACGCTGCCCGGGGCGATGGAGGAAATCGGCAATGCGGCCGAGGCGATGGCCCAGCAGCCCGGCGCGCTCGAGCGGCATTTCGTGCCGCAGTCGAGCAAGATTCTGCTGTCGAGCCAGCTCCTTCAACCGCGACAGTCGCAGAAGCTCTCCTTTACCGCGCCCGCCCAGAGCGGCGTCTACCCGTACGTCTGCACCTATCCCGGCCACTGGCGGCGGATGTACGGTTCGCTCGTGATCGTCGAGAGCCTTGATGATTATCTGGCCGATCCCGACGGGTATCTGGCGGCCCACAAGCTGCCGATCCAGGACGAGCTGCTGAAGACGACCCGCACGCGGACGCAGTGGAAGGTCGAGGATTTAGCCGTCGCGGTCGAAGAACTGGAGCATGGCCGCAATTTCGGAAGCGCCAAGCAAATCTTCACCGTCGCCGCCTGCGTCGCCTGCCACAAGCTGGGCGGCGCGGGCCAGGAGATCGGCCCGGACTTGACCAAGCTGGACGAAAAATGGAAATCGCTCGACATCCTCAAGGAGCTGATCGACCCCGCGGCCCGGATCAACGAGAAGTACCAGACGTTCGTCTTCCAGACCGAATCGGGGCAGACGATCACCGGCCTCGTCCTGTCCGAAACGCCCGAGACCGTGAAAGTGATCGAGAACCCGCTCGTCAAAGCCCAGCCGATCGAGCTGAAAAAATCCGAAATCACCGCCCGCAAGAAATCGGAAGTCTCGATCATGCCCAAAGGGCTCCTCGACAAGCTGACCCGCGAGGAGATTCTCGATTTGATCGCTTACGTGATGGCGAAGGGGAGAGAGGACCATCCGGTGTTTTCAGGGGGTGGGCATCATCACTGATAGGCGTCAAGGATCAGGTTTCGGGGAATATTTGCTGCCATGGCTGACGTTCCACTCCATTACGGTCCCAAAAAGCTTCTTAATGCGGCTAGTCGCTTGAACGATGACCCGCTCACGCCGCTTCATGTTCCGCCCCTGACGATCGCGTTCCTCCATAAGCTCGGCCGCCACTGCGACCATTCGAGCAAGCCGCTCGGGCGATTCCTGTTACGAATTGGTTTGCAGCAATTGATCGATCAGATTGCTCGGGCATTGTTGCCGCCCAAGTATTGGGAGCTAGATACGGAGATAGATCGGCTCAATCAGAAAAAGGAGCTTGCATGCATCGAACAAGACTGGGCACGTGCCTGCCAGGCCCGGGACCAGGCGAACGCGCTGAAGGACCGCTTGCGGCAAATGGCCGAAAACGTCATTGATGTTCAGCCCGATCACTTCGTCCGTGCCCTGAGTGACCTGGGATTTGATCAGCCGTTGCCGATTGAAAGCGATTTCGACGGCATGTAAACCTCGGACCATCGGGCCACTTGCTTCTCTGCGAGTCCTGCACCTCTGCGCGATAAAAATCGTCGGCAGAGTATCTCGCAGAGGCGCGGAGGCGCAGAGACGGAAAACTGACGAATGGTGCCGCGATGCAACTCGACAATTCGAAAATCGACGACGCCGTCCTGGCGCTGCTCCTCCTCGGCCGGCACGACGGCGACCGGGTCTGGAAGGGCTTTGATTGGGACGCGATGGACCGCTTGCACGAGAAGGGTTACATCACCGATCCCAAAGAGAAGGCCAAGTCGGTCTGCCTGACGGAGGAAGGGCTCGCGCGGGCCGAGCGGTTGCTGGAGGAACTGTTCGCCAAACGAGCATGACCGAGGTTTTAGTTTCTTGCCGCCGTGCTCAACGAGCTGTGGGACGCCTGGGTCGAGAAGAATCACCCGCCGATTCGGGCCTGCGTCCAGGCCGGGCTGTCCGGCGGCTGCTGCGTGGAGATGGTGATTGCCGCGGCAGTTCCGGCATCGGCTTCCCGCGAGCGAAAGCTGGCAAAAGGGTCCACTGCCGATTGGCGAAATTGGTGCGCGGCGGAAAGGCGGATATCGGTCAAAAACGGCTGTTTTTTCCGGCGCATTTGCCGCGCAGCCCAGGTTCAGCAAAATCGTCTTGACGCCAGCGGGCAATTGGCAACAATTCGACGGACCCAACAGGAACATCGAAGGAACAGTTCATGCAACGCTTGCCCGTGACCGGCTTGACTTTCGCGTTCATCGCGATCTTCGCGGCGCTGCCCTTGCGGGCCGCGGAAAAATTCCGCACCGAGACTCAGAAGATCGAGGCGATGATCGCCCACGTCGAGGGGCTCAAGCAGGCCAGGTTCGTCCGCAATGGGGTCGAGTACGACGCCCAGATTGCCGGCCGTTTCATGCGCTACATCTGGAATGACAACAAGGAGCGGGTCAAAACGGCCGACGATTTCATCCGCATCGTGGCCACCGCCTCTGGCGCCGGCATTCCGTACCTGGTGCGGTTTGCCGACGGCCGCGAGAGCAAAAGCCGCGACTATCTCGTTGAGCTGCTCAAGAAATGGGAAATGCCGGCGGAGAAATAAGCCGGTTGGGGCTTGTTGAGGTCCGGCCTGTTGGCGTACGACGAGGGGATGGAATCTCATCTGGGGTCACTGGAAGTCTTCTACAGCGAGCTGACGCCCAACCGGGCGGTCGTTCATGCGCGGCTGCGGTGCGAAGAATCGCTGGCTGGGCTGTCGCTGGCGGGAATCGTCCGCGGTCCGCGATGCAGCCGCGGGAGCACGCTGCCGGCGACGTACCGGCTCGTTCCATGTGGTCCACTCGCTCCGCGAGTGGAAGTGCATTCGCGGAGCGAGTGCACCACTATGGGACAGGTTGAAAACCTGTCCTACGTAAGAGCCCAGGCCCTCGTCACCGAACCGATCTTCTGGTCCCCCGACTGGCCGGCACTTTATGACGTGACCGTCGAGCTGCGGCAGGGTAGCGCGGTGGTCGAGACAGCCACGCGAACGATCGGACTAAAGCCGCTGGCGGTCGCGGGGCGGAACCTCGTTCATGGCGGAAAAACCTGGGTGCTGCGGGCCATCCGCTCGGAAGCACCTGCGGAGGCAATCCTTGAGCAATGCCGCGAGCACGCGGCGGCACTTCTCGCTCCGGCCGAGTCGCTCGACGAGAAACTGTTGACGCTCTCGTCCCAGGAAGGCGTGCTGATCATCGCGGAGATTGCCAGCGGCTCGGCCGCGGCTGATTTATCGCGGCTGAACCGATATGCCGCGGTGGCGATCGGCGTCTTGCCGTCGGGTAATGGCGAGATTCGAACGGCCGCCTCGGAAAACATCCTGCTGGCTCATCGCCTGATGCAAGGACAAACCGAGCTGCCGCCGGACGACGCCCGCTTGGTGCTGGGGGAAGTGACGGACTCGGCTACGTTTGCCGACTGGGCCAACACGCTCACGCGGCCCGTGATCGCCTTCCGGCCGTTGCCGCTGCCGACGGACATCGCCGTCGCCCGCGCCGAGTGCGACCGGCTCCAGCGGGACCTGGCGCCGTATGGGCAGTTCGCCGGCTACATCGTTTAATAGAACCATGTCCGACGAGAGTTCACCGACGACCGATCCCAAGCTCGCCCGCTACGTCCGCCAGATGCGCTACCCCCCAATTGGCAACGCGGGGCAGGAAAAACTGCTTGCCAGCCGGGCGCTGATCGTCGGCTGCGGGGCGCTCGGCTCGGTGCTGGCCAACACACTGGCCCGCGCCGGCGTCGGGCACTTGCGGATTGTCGATCGCGATTTTCTGGAGCTCAACAACCTCCAGCGGCAGGTGCTCTACGACGAGGACGATGTGGCCGCGGGACTTCCCAAGGCGATTGCCGCCAAGAATCGCCTGGACAAGATCAACTCGCAGATCGAGATCGAGGCGATCGTGGCCGACGTCGATCCGACGAACATCGCTCGCCTTTTGGACGGCGTCGATTGCCTGGTTGATGGCACCGACAATTTTGAGACGCGCTTTTTGCTCAACGACGCGGCACTCAAGTTCAATGTTCCGTGGGTCTACGGCGGCTGCCTCGGCGCGGAAGGGCAGGTGCTGACAATCCTTCCCGGCCAAACCCCTTGCCTGAGGTGCCTCATGCCCGAGCCGCCGCCGCCGGGATCGACGCCCACCTGCGACAGTGCCGGCATTCTGGGGACGATCATTGGCGTGGTGGCCTCGATGCAGGCCAACGAGGCGCTGAAAATCCTGTCGGGGCACGTCGAGGCGATCAGTCGCACGTGGAACGTCCTGGACCTGTGGGACAACCAACTGCGGCAGATCAAGCTCGATTCGTTCGGCGACCGCTTGAGCTGCCCCGCATGCAGCGGCCGGGAATATCCATGGCTCGACGGCAAACGCGGCAGCCACACGGCCGTCCTCTGCGGCCGCAACTCGGTACAGCTCAGCTTTCCCGGCCGCGAGCCGATCTCGCTCGACCAGCTTGCGGAGAAGCTCTCCGCCGTCGGCAGCGTGACGAAAAACCGCTATCTCGTCCGCGCCGTAATTGAAAAGTATCAGGTCACCGTCTTCCCCGACGGCCGCGCCGTCATCGGCGGGACGGAAGACGTGGCGGAGGCGAAGACGGTTTATGCGAAGTATGTCGGCAATTGAACTGGCAGCCGAAGCGATCGGCCGAGCTGACGCCCTCTTGATTGCCGCCGGCGCTGGGATGGGAGTCGATTCGGGGCTCCCCGATTTTCGCGGCAATGACGGCTTTTGGAAGGCGTATCCGCCGTTTAAGAAACTGGGGCTGTCGTTTGTGGAGGTAGCCAATCCCTACTGGTTTCATAGCGATCCAAAGCAGGCGTGGGGATTTTACGGCCACCGGCGAAACTTGTATCGGCAGGCCACTCCCCACGCCGGTTTTGCGATCCTGCGGAAGTGGACCGAGCGAATGCCGGCGGGGTATTTTGTCTTCACGAGCAACGTGGATGGGCATTTTCAGAAAGCTGGATTTGACCGTCAGCGGATTCTTGAATGTCATGGCTCGCTGGAATTCGTGCAGTGCCTCGGTTACTGTACGACCGACGTGATGACGGCCGGCGACGCGGCGATCGAGATTGACGAGACGACGTTCCGCGCCCGGCCGCCGCTGCCGGCGTGCCAGCGCTGCGGAGGAGTCGTGCGGCCGAATGTGCTGATGTTCGGCGACGGGGAGTGGATTGAATCACGCACCCAAGCCCAGCACGCGCGTTATCGCCATTGGCTGCGAAGCGTCCGCGGCAGCCGGCTTGTCATCATCGAGTGCGGGGCGGGAACTGCCGTGCCAACCGTCCGCTGGGAGTGCGAGCGCCAGCGCGGGACGCTCATCCGGATCAACGTCCGCGAGCCGCAAGTGCCGGAGGGACAGATTGGTATCGAATTCGGGGCGCTGGAGGCGCTCCGTCGGCTCGATGTCTTGCTGGATTAGGCTTCGACTCTGGCACGGCCACGCGGATTTGCTACAACTGAATTCCTTTCCCAGAGAACGTTGCGGCCCAGCCTGTGGCCATTCCGACTTTGGACTATTTCAGGAGCCCCTTCGCATGTCCACCAACGGTTCCCTCAATCGCAAGCTTCGCATGGCCCTTTGCGGCGGCGGCCAGGGGGCGTTTATCGGCCGCGTGCATGCGACGGCGGCAGTGATGGACAATCGGGCGGTGCTGGTCGCAGGCGCGTTATCGAGCAGTGCCGAGAAAGCCAAGGCGTCGGCTCCAGACTATGACATTCCCGCTGACCGGGCTTACGCATCGGTCAGCGAGCTGGTGCAGAAGGAAAAGGCGCTGCCCGCCGACCAGCGGATCGATTTCCTCTCGGTCGCCACGCCCAACCACACCCACTTCGAGATTGCCAAGGCTGCGGTCGATGCCGGCTTCAATGTCATTTGCGACAAACCGATGACGTTCGATCTCAAGCAGGCCGAAGCCCTGGCCGAGGCGGTGGACAAGGCCGGCGTCGTATTTGCCGTCTCGCACAACTACACCGGCAATCCGCTGGTGCGTCAGGCGCGGGAGATGATTGCCGCCGGGGAGCTGGGGGAGATTCAGGCGATCCGCTCGTTCTACATTCAGGGGTGGCTCCGCACGCGGCTGGAGACGAGCGACCAGAAGCAGGCGGCGTGGCGCACCGACCCGGCCAAGAGCGGCGCCGCCGGCTGCTGGGGGGACATCGGCACCCACGCTTACAACCTGGCCCGCTACATGACCGGATTACTACCCGACCAGATCAGTTGCACGCTCAAGATTTTTGAGCCCGGCCGCAAGCTCGACGATTACGGAACGGCAATGATCAAGTTCGCTGGCGGCGCGCTGGGGACCGTCACCGCATCCCAGATCAGCCACGGCCGCGAGAACGACATCTTCATCGAGGTGGACGGCACCAAGGGGTCGCTCGAGTGGCACCAAGAGAACCCCAACCAGATGTTCGTGCGGATGAACGGCCAGCCGCACAAAATCTACACCCGCGGCGGCGGACCGTACCTGGGCCAGGCAGCCGCTGCCGCAACCCGCATTCCTCCCGGCCATCCGGAAGGGTATCTCGAAGCGTTTGCCAACGTCTACCGCAATGCCTACGACGCCATGGTCCTCCGCGCGGAGGGCAAGCCGTTCGAAAAGACCAACACCATCTACCCCAACGTCAACGACGGGGTTGAAGGGATGTACTTCATCCAGCAATCGGTCGCGTCCAGCAAGGAAGGGGGCGCCTGGCTACCCCTGAAGCACCCGCGGGCGCGGAAGTAAAATATGCCAAATCGGAGGCTGCAATGCATCGTCGCCCCTTGCTGCGATTCCTGGTGAGCGTCGAGGCCATCCAGGTCCACTTGGCGTGTCTCGCGTTGATCGCATTGTTGTCCTACAGCCTGTGGACCGGTGATGCTCAGCCGGACTACGGCTGGGGGCTGTTGTTCACGGTCGTCGCCTATCCGGTCATCCTGGGGCTGATGTGGTGGTCTGAGCGCCTGGAAGAAAAGGAGCAAATCGAGCACGCGATCGCCTCGGTTATGGATGCTGACGGGCTGCGGCGAAGGCGGCGTTTTTGGCGGCGGGGAGCGCTGGCTGTGCTGGCCGTCGTCGCCGCCGGATTCATCTACGCCGGCTTTGAAGGCCTGCGCGTCGATTTCCTGCCGGCCCAGTACCTGGGCTATCTGCTGATGGCCTTTACCGTGGCGGGAGCTGCGGGGATCAACATCTGGTACGGCGGCCCCCTCGACCCGCGGCGCGATCCGCCACCTGCGGGGCCTTACGAGGAAACTTGATACGGTCGCCGTACAGGAAGATTTCTTCCAGCCTCCCATAAGTCTGCTAGAATTGCGCGAAACGGATGACACTCTTGGAAATCCTATGGCCTCCGGCACGCTACCATCCGTCGAACTAAAAACTGCCGCCAGTGGTTTCGCCAACGGCGCACGGGACGATGATTCTCTCGGCATTGGCTCACTGGTCATTCCCCGCGACGCCTATACGACGGCGGGCTTTCTCCGCTGGACGATGACGGACGACTTTCCGGAGAAAGGAAAAATCGAGCTGATCGACGGGGAGATTTTCATCGACATGAATGCCGAGATGATCGACACGCACGCGCTGCTCAAGCTGGCGGTGCATAGCACGCTCGCTCCATTGGTGGATCGTCTAGAACTCGGAGTATTCTTTCCCGACGGCACGCTCATCACCAACGAGGCCGCCAACCTGTCGAACAACCCCGACGGCAGTTTTGCCTCGAATGGAACGCTCGATCGCAAGCGGGTCGAGATTGTCCCGGACAAAAGCGGCCACTACGTCCACAGCCTCCGCGGCTCTCCCGACTGGGTGCTGGAAATCGTCTCCCGTTCGTCGGTGCAGAAAGACACGGTCAAGCTGAAGAAGCTCTACTACAAAGCCGGCGTGCGCGAATACTGGATCATCGACGCCCGCGGCAAGGAGATCGACTTCCAGATCCTCGTCCGGGGCAAAGGGGGATTCGTCTCGCAGCCGAAGCGCGGCAATTGGCTCAACTCCGCCGTCTTCAGCCGCCGCTTCTCGCTAAAGAGAAAAAGCTACCACGGCCTATGGAAATACACCCTGGACGTAGCGTTGGCAGGAAAGGGCTGATCGAACCAGGACAGGTTGAAAACCTGTCCTACGGCTCCAATACCAGTAGCGCCAGCTCCGGCGGGCAGTTGAACCGCAGCGGGTGCAGGCCGGCAATGCCGCGGGTCACGTGCAGGAGCGTCGGCGGCTCGTGATAGAGGCCGCCGGCATAGCGCGAGCCGTAGCGGCTGGGGGTGATCAGCGGGCCGATCAGCGGCAGGCGGATTTGGCCGCCGTGATTATGGCCGGCCAGCATCAGGTCAAAGCCGGCCTGCCTGGCCCAGGGAAGCTGGTCGGGCGAGTGAGACAGCAAGATTCGCAGCGGACCATCCGGGGCGGCACTCATCTCGGGCGAAGTGCCGAACCAAGGAAGCTCTGTCCCCGCCAAGAGCACGCGCGTATTGGCCACCGAATGCTCCAGCCACCGCCCCGCCACGTCGATGAACCCCGCCTCCGCCAGCAACTTGCGCAGTGGAGCCACATCGGCCAGCCGCGTTTCGTGATTGCCCAGCACGAAGAATTTGCCATAGCGGGCCGTCAGCTTCCCCAGCACGGGCTCGATCCACTCCAGGCACTTCTCCTTTTCGCAGATGTCCCCTGTCAGGGCGATCAAATGGGGCTCCAGACCATTCGTCAGCCGCACAACTTCCTCGTAAAACGGCCGCGTGAACCGCCCGGTCATGTGCAAATCCGACAGGTGCGCGATCCGCAGCCCGGCGAGAGCGGCCGGCAACCGCGGCAGCCGCACCTGCTTGGTCTGCACGGCCAGCGCGAAGATCTCATTGCTGGGAATCGCGGCGAAGAGCGCAGTTGCCCGCGTACCGGTCGGCCGCTGGCCAATTTCGCGCACCAGGTCCACGCGAGTCGTGTGGTTGGAAACCAGGGCCGCCGGCGTTCGTGCCAGCAGCTTTGGCACGGCCCAGTTAGGAACGGCCAAAAGCGCCGCGGCGAAACACGCCAGCGGATAGGCCAGCCAGAGGTAATCGAGCGTTGTCAGCGGCTGGCCGGCGTAAACACAAACACCCGTCGCGAGCCAGCGAGTGCCGTAGACCAGCAGCACGACTGCCGCAAACAGCAATATGGCCCGCTCCAACAGGCGAATGACGCGGCACGGCCAGGCCATGGCGTGCAGGCGGTTAAAAAACCAGACGCAGATGGCCGTGTGACCCAGAAAAGCGACAAGAGCAGCGGCCAGATCCATGAGCTTATTAGCAGACGACAATCCGCAATCTGCAATCTGAAATCCGCAATTGAATCACGCCTTCACGGCACTCGACCAATCGAGCACGTGCTCGACGACCTCCAGCAGATACGGCGGATTGAACGGCTTGACGATACACGCCTTGGGAGAGTGCCCCTGCTCGACCGCCTTCTTGAGCTGATGCCCGGGGTCGTAACAAAAATCCTTGGTGAAGATCAGCGGCACGCGCTGCTTGTGGGTCTTGTTCTTCAGCTTGAGCAGCAGCTCGAAGGCCGTCATGTCGGGGAGCTTCATCTCCGCCATCACCAGGTCGTAGGGATGCTGCCGCTCGTTGACCGTGTACAGCCACTCGGCAATCTCGCCGCTATCGACGGCGACGACCTCGCAGCCGTGCGGCTCCAGCAGCGTGTGGGCCGACTTGCGAAATTCCTCCTGCGGATCGACGACCAGCACGCGGCAGCCCGCCAGCTTGTGCTTGCCGTTGACCAGGGGGGCGCTTGGCTCGGTCTGCTCGCCCGACTGGCGGATGACTTCCTTGATCAGGCTGGCATTCTCGATCAGCCGCTGGAGGGTCTCGCGCGACTCGGGATCGACGAGCATCTCTTTCTTGACCAGCTTGAAGGCATCCCGCACGATCTCATCGATCGGACCGGCGACTTTGCCGCTGATCTCCTCGGCACTGACCTGCACGGCGCTGGTTCGCTGGGCCGCCAGCAGGTCGAGCGTATTGAGCGCCGTCGCTAGGCCGCGGCAGAACGTCTCGACGAACAGCACGTCCTCGTCGGTGAAACCCTTGAGCTTGGGGCTTTCCACGTTGAACGTGCCGATCGTCTGGCGGTCCAGCACGAGCGGCACGGTGAGCGAGCTCTTGGCGCCGACCACGCCTTGCAAATAGAGCTTGTCCTTGGTCGTGTCTTCGCACAGGTAGCTGATCCCGGTGGCGGCGACGAAACCGGTGACGCCGTTCCCTTCCGGCAACGCATACAGGATGCGCTGCGCCGCTTCCGCATCCATGCCGTGGTCGAGCAAGGGCCGCAGCTCCTTGGATTTGGGCTTGAGGAGGCGGATTTCGACGACGTCGAATTTCAGCAGTTCCTGGATGTACTGGAGAATGCGGGCTTTGAGGAACTCCTTGCGGTCCTCGACGCTGAGGCTGTACACGTGCTCGGCGGTCAATTCGGCCATTTCGCGGCCGGCCGCTTGAATCGCGTCGAGCCGCTGCCGCTGCTCGGTCTCGCGAGTGACGTCGCGGATGGTGACGACCAGATGATGCGGCGATTCGTCATCTTCCACCAGCGGCGCGGCGTGCAGATTGTAATAATCGGCGCCGTGCGCCTTGAGCACGGAGCTGGCGGGCATCCGCGTGGCTAGTGCCGTGGAGAAGGGAGCGTCGCTGCCGCCGACGATCTCCGGCCCGCCCAGAGCGGCAAACAGGGTCTCGCCGACGATGTTCCCCGGATGCGACCAGCGCTGCAATTGATCGTTGGTCCAGATGATGGTGCTGGCCGAATCGACGACCGCCACGCCGTCGGGCATCCCTTCCAGGACGCGGTTGTTCTCCATCAAGCGACCGAGGCGCAGCGCCTCTTCAAAATGCTCGGCGGCGACGTAGATGGCGTCGAACTTCTCGCGGGCCAGCAAGGTCAACGCTCGAGCCCGCGAAGCCACGCGGACCACATCGAAAAACAGCTCGGCACCTTCCGGCAACAAGTTAGTGCCGGCACGCTTGCCGCTAAGAAACAGAATCCGGGGCTTTGCGCCCACAAGTATTTCTCCTGGCTCCCCCACCCATCCTCACCGAATTATAGGTCTCGCCTACGAAAGGCACAACTTGAATGCAGTCAGGGGGTTAAGAACTTCGACCCGGGTCCACCAGCGGCCGCCCCAGCGGTCGGCAACGCACCCCGAGACCAATCCGGACCGGGTGCAAAAGGGTGGACCGCAACGTACTGGCTAAGGGCGACATGTTCGCCATTCGTCGATTTTCGAGGGACTGTCCAACACAGCCCCGATCCAGCGACTCACCCAGACATGGCCCTAACCAGCCCGAGAGTTACAAGAGACTCTCCAGCAGCAGACGCAGTTTGCGCATCTCGCCGACGTGATCGACCTCGGGGATTTCGGTCATGTTCACCGACAGGGCCCGGCTGTATTTCACCTTTTGCAGTTGCGAGATGAGCCTGCCATATTCGACCTCCCCCTGGCCGACGCGGACTTGAAACGCCTTGCGGCTCGTGTCGCGGAGGTGCGTGTGGTAGATGTACTTCAACAGCTTGTCGGTGCTCCGCCCCTGATGCGAGCCGAAGATATAGACGCTCGGGTCGAAGGTCAGTCCCAGCCCCTTCACATTGTCGCACAGGACCATGACCGTGTCGGGATCCTCCGATATCCGCCCGAGCTGGGCCTTGATGGCCACCCGCACGCCATCGAGCGTGGCGATGTCCACCAGCCGCCGCAGATGCTCGACTTCCTCGTTGAACGGCGTCCCCCGTTCGGCTGAGGGGATCGTGATCGTCACGATCTTCGCCGCCTTGGCCATCTTGCAGATCGCGGCAAACTGCTCGTAGTGAGCCCCCTTTTCGGCCGTGATCCGCACGTCGAACGCCGCCACATCCAGCCGCCGGCTGTTGCGGCATAAGGCCACCGCCGACTCCACGTCCGCCAGGACGTCGGACGGTTTGAGCTGATTGCCGTCCTCAAAGATGGTCAGCTCGACGGCCGTATACTCCAAATCGGCCAGCCGTTCGAGGGCCCTGTCCAGCGAGAGATCGTGAAAACACTCCGTCGATGCCGCCACAAACACAGCGTATCTCCTTACAACCTTCCGTGACTTAAAACTTCGCTGAATCGCCTAGCTTACCGCAGAATGCGGAATCGAGGCAACACCGGCTCAGGACGGCCGGGGCTGACAAACTGGTGGCAGCAGGGGCGTCGGCTCGAAGCGACTCCCGACCCTTCGGCTGCCGCCCGCCGTTCGCCCTCGCCAAATGCGCTCGCCAAATGCTTGCCCGCCACCCTCGGGCTGACATACATTGAAGGGGGCGTTTTGTTGCGCCTGATCATCTGCTCGGAGGGACGCAAACATCCGGAATCGTTCGGCGGGAAGAGATCAATGAAACGGCGTGCCTTCACCCTCGTGGAGTTGCTGGTGGTGATCGCCATCATCGGGACCCTCGTGGCGCTCTTGCTCCCGGCGGTGCAATACGCGCGGGAAGCGGCCCGCCGCGTGCAGTGTGCCAACAACCTGCGGCAGTTGGCCACGGGCGTTCACCTGCACCACGACTCGTTCAGGCTACTTCCGCACGCTGGGCACCACTGGCGGACCGCCCCGATGTACGAAGACGGCGCGCCGCTGTGCAAGGAAAGGCAGTTGGCCGGCTGGGGTTTTCAACTCCTGCCGTACATCGACCAAATCCCGCTGCACCAAGGGGAGGGGGCAAAGAGCGATCTCGACAAATCGGTGCGGGCCATCAGCACGGCGATCCCGACGTTCTACTGTCCCACGCGCCGGATCGCGAAACCCAATCCCTCGATCGCCATCAACTACGGGCCGACGGGGTGGTCCGGCATGCAGTATTGCTGGGGAACGACGGGGAAAAGCTATTCGCACGGAATGACCGACTACTGCTCGGCATACGTCAATCCCAACTCAGGCGCGGACAGCGCGGGCATCGATCCGGCGATTTATCCCCAGTTCTTCGTGCCGACCGCCGAAAGCTTCATCCACCGCAGCGGAGCGCTGACGCGGATCATTCTGGAGCCCAATATTGACTTCGGTCCGCCGGTAGTCCGCCACGGGATGATCGGCATGCAGGAGATCACCGACGGGCTCACGAACGTGATTCTGTTCGGCGAGAAACGGATGAGCCGATCGAACCTGGGACTCAACGTCCCGGCTGACGACCAGGGATATACGTCGGGCTGGGACCAGGACATTCTGGCCAACGCGACCAAGACGCCGCTCCCCGATCAGCGCATCGGGTCCCTTTCCAACAATGATCTGCGGTTCGGCTCGTCGCACGTCGGCGGGTTCAACATCGCCCTCTGCGACGGCTCGGTGCGGCACGTGAGCTATAGCGTCGATCAGCTCACCATCCATCGCTATGGCTATCGTAACGATGGGGAGCGGGCGAGCCTGGATGGGGATTGAGCGTCTCGCATTGTTCGCCCCATTCGCCGCCGCTATAATTCGCCGATTCCTTTTGCCCATTTCGCCCCGCTTGAAGACGGACCGCGCCACGGCGGGCCTGGAGACGGAATTCCCACATCATGCGCGTTGGCATTGGCCACGATACCCATCGGCTGACCACAGGCGGGCCGCTGCGGCTGGGGGGGGTGAACATCCCCCACGACCATCATACGCTGGGGCACAGCGATGCCGACGTGCTCTTGCACGCTGTCATCGATGCGCTCTTGGGAGCCGCGGCCATTGGCGACATCGGCGAATTGTTTCCCGACACCGACGAGGCCAACCGTGGCCGCGACTCGGCGGAGATGCTGCGGCAGGTTCACGACCGCGTGCGGCAGGCCGGTTTTCGCATCGTCAACCTCGACTGCATCGTCTCGCTCCAGCGGCCGAAGCTGACACCGCACAAGCTGCTCATTCGCGACCGGATTGCCGAGATCCTGGGCATGCCCCCCAGCCGCGTGGGACTGAAGGCCAAGAGCGGCGAGATGGTCGGCATCGTGGGGCGCGAGGAGGCGATTGTGGCCCAGTGCGTGGCGCTGCTGGAGGAGACGGCGAGGGTGCCAGCGTAAAGCAAGCGAGTTAATCGAAGCGATGATCTACGTATGGCTGTTGATTGCCGCGGTCGCTTTGTGGCTCTCGCTTTCGCAGTACTTGAACAGGATGACGGACGAACGCCTGCGGAAGAGGCAGGAACGATTTGACGCGCTGCGACGCCGGCAATCGCGAAAGCGCGCCGCTGAAAACCCCCACGTTGACAGCACGGATTCCGAGAATCAGGCACCATGACGATCCGCATCTACAGCACGCTCACCAAGACCAAGGAAGTTTTCGAGCCGGTCGTCCCCGGCAAGGTCGGCATCTACCTCTGCGGCCCAACCGTCTACAAGGAGAGCCACATCGGCCACATGGTCGGGCCGGTCATCTTCGACACGATCAAGCGGTTCCTGACCTACAGCGGCTACGAGGTAAAGTGGGTCGTCAACATCACCGACGTCGATGACAAGCTGATCGCCCAGCAGCACGAGCGGGGCGTTCCGATGGCGGAAATTGCTGCCGAGATGACGATCGATTACCTGAACAACCTGCGGGCACTGGGGGTCGATCAGATCGACGAGATGCCGAAGGCGACCGAGCACATGGCGGGCATCATCGCCTTCATCCGCGATCTTGTAGACAAGGGATTTGCCTACGAGTCCGGAGGCGACGTGTTCTTCGACGTGCTGAAGGACCCGGGATATGGCAAGTTGAGCAATCGCACGGCAGAGGATCAGCAAGGCGAAGGAGGGAGTGCCGGGTCCAAGAAGCGAAATGCCGGTGACTTCGCCCTGTGGAAGAGCGCCAAGGCCGGCGAGCCAAGCTGGGACAGCCCGTGGGGGAAAGGGCGGCCGGGCTGGCACATCGAGTGCTCGGCGATGAGCAAGGCGCTCCTGGGCGAGACCTTCGATATCCACGGCGGCGGCCTCGATCTGGTCTTTCCGCATCACGAGAACGAGCTGGCCCAGAGCGAATGCTGCCACGGCCAGCCGATGGTGAAGTATTGGCTGCACAACGGGCTGCTTCGCAAGAGCGAGGCCGCAGGGAAGATCGGCGGGCGTAGTGACCGCGACGGCGGCGAACCGACCGCGGCAGCAGGTGGGAAAATGAGTCGCTCGGCAGGTGCCGGCGGTCTGGCGGATGTGATTGCGGCACAGGGGGGTGAGCGGATTCGCTTCTTCCTCTTGCGGACGCACTATCGCAGCACGGTTGTCTACGGCGACGAAGGGCTGGCCGAAGCGGCGACGGCACTGGAGTCGTTCTACCGGTTCTTCGAGCGGTTCCAGCAGATCACGCGGCAGCGGTTCTTCAATCTGCCCGCGGCTACGACGCGCAAGGCGGGGGACTTCGATCCGGCCGGCGATCCACTCCTGTCGGCACTCCACAAGTCGCGGCAGTCGTTTCTCGACAAGATGGACGACGATTTCAACACCGGCGGCGCGGTTGCCGAACTGTTCGACATGGTACGGGAACTCAACAAGTACGCCGATCAAAACTCGCTGTCGGCCGAGAGCGACATCAAGGACGCCAAGGTCATCACGCTCGTTCGTGGGGCCAAAGTCCTCCGCGAACTGGCCGGTATCTTGGGGCTGTTCCGCATGACCCCATCGGCCCGCGGCGGCGCCAGTGACAGCCTCACGCCGAAGCTCATGCAGCTCCTGATCGACCTGCGGGCCGAAGCGCGGGCCAAGAAGGACTTTGCCACCGGCGATCGCATCCGCAACGGCCTGGCCGAAATCGGCGTGACCCTGGAAGACAAGAAGGGTGGCCCGACCGAGTGGCGAGCAATGTAGTCCCCTCGCTCCGCGAGGGACAGCGTTTCGCTGATCGCGGCCTCCATGGAATGACCAGTGAAGCTCGGACAAGACCCATCGACCACCCGTCCACTCGCGGAGCGAGTGGACTACATTCGCACCCTCGGCATTGATCCCGGCCTGAACACCACCGGCTATGCGGTGATCGAGCCGCGGAACGGGCGGATCGAGCTGGTCGAGGCGGGGGTCATCCGCGGGCGGCAGCGCGGCAGCCTGAGCGGGCGGCTGAAGGAGATCTACGACGGCGTCTGCGATGTGATTGCGGCTTTCAAGCCGTCGGCGCTGTCGATCGAAGAACTCTATTCGCATTACGATCGGCCGCGGACCGCCATCCTGATGGGGCATGCCCGCGGCGTGATCTGTCTGGCCGCAGCGAATAGCCAGATGACCGTCCACAGCTATGCCGCCACGCAGGTCAAGCGGCTGCTGACCGGCAGCGGCCGCGCTCCCAAGAACCAGATGCAGAATGCGATCTGCCGCGAATTTGGTTTGAGTTCTCCACCTGAACCGCCTGACGTGGCGGACGCGATGGCGATTGCGCTGTGCCATATTTACATGAGTCGGCGGACTTCGAAACTCGAAACCTGAAACTCGAAACTCTCCCTTGATCACTAAAATCACCGGCCAGCTACTGCGACTTGGCGATGAATCTGCCACGCTCGGCATCGAGGCTTTCGAGTACGAAGTCTTCGTCCCCGAGTTCACACGGCGGCAGCTTCAGGGATTGCCGGGGCAAAGCGTCTCCTTGCACACGATCTACTCGCTCGACGGCGATCCGTCGCGCGGCCGGGTGACGCCGCGGCTGGTCGGCTTCTTCACCGAGATCGAGCGGGAGTTTTTCGAGATGTTCTGCTCGGTGGACGGCGTCGGCCCCAAGAAAGCCTTGCGGGCGATGGTCCGGCCGGTGCAGGACATTGCGGTCATGATCGAGGAGCAGGACGCCAAGGGGCTGTCGTCCCTCCCCGGCGTCGGCGGGGCGACTGCCGAGCGGATCATCGCCAAGCTGCGGCGGAAGATGTCCAAATTCGCCCTCCTGGTCGCCCGGCAGGATGGGATGCAGGCCGACGTGAAGCGCGACGTCGTGGCAGAAACGTACGACGCCCTCCTGACCCTCGGCCACTCCTCCGCCGACGCCCGTCGCCTCGTGGACGAGGTGCTCAAGACCAAGCGGAAGTTCAGCGACGTGGAAGAGCTGCTGGCGGCGATTTACCAGCAGAGCCACGGGAAGAAAGAAACCTAATCGTGGGCCTGGCTTTCTGCCTGCCCATTTAGGGCAGATTGAAAACCTGCCCCACGCTGCTGCTGCATGTGGCGGCTGAGGAGGCCGCGCGATCGGAGCTGGAGTGTGCGAGTGGTGCGGCCCACGTCGCGGCTGGCGGGAAGGTTTGTAGTAGCCGAAGCCGGCTGCACCGGCGCATCGCCGGGTCCCGATTCGAGGTCTTCCACGTATGGCACATAGCGGACGCCATGGGTCAACTCGGCGTCCCCATCCTCACGGGCAGGCGTGGAATCGTATTCCTCGAACGAAGCCAAGGCGACCCGGGCCCGCTCGTGCGATGGATCGGCCGCGACGGCTTCCTGAAAGCAGCCCTTGGCCTCGTCGGTCAGATCCTGGGCGGCGAAGATGAACGCCATGTTGTAGTAGGCGTCCGCCTCGCTGCCGGCGGCGGCGAACTGCGCATACGCCGCGTCGTAATCCTGCTGGTGACCGAGCACCAGCCCCAGGTTGTTGCGATGTCGCGGGTTCTTGGGGTCAAGCGCCACGGCCTCGGTCAGCGAGTCACTTGCCTCGTCGAGCCTTCCCTGCAGGAAGTAACAGTATCCCAGGTCGCCCAGCACATCGGCATTCTGCGGTGATGCTTCCAGTGCCGACCGGAATAACTGTTCGGCATCTGCGTGCCTCTTCTGGCAGTCGGAGACAATTCCCAGGCGATGGAGGAGCGGAGCACAGCCGGGATGGTCGGCGAGCGCCGTCTCGTACGTCTTGCGAGCCTTGTCGAACTGGCCCGCTTGCTCAAGCGAGCGGCCGCGGATGATGACGTCCTCCACCGCGGGATCGACACGGCTGACGGTTTGCTTGAAACCTTTCGATACGATTCGCAGCGGTTTCGTGCGGTCGGTGGTTTTTTGCTTCTCCGCGGCGGCGATCGTAGCCTGCGGGGAAGGGAGGCCGAGGTTCGTGCGGCCGGGAAGCTGCGAGCAGCCGGCCAGCACGACGACGAGACCAACTCCGGCCAACTGCCACCAGGTGCTGCGCATGATGAGTGTCTCGGAACCGTTCGCGTAGTTCGATTCTTCCGGGTCGCCCGATGAGGGGACGGGCTGGGAAGCCCGTCCCACGTTGGATCTAGCGGTAGAACCCGCCGTAGCCGCCAAAACGCCGGCCGTAGCCGCCGCTGCCGCGTCCAAAGCCGCCCCCCAGGACGCTCATGTAGGCGTTCTCCCCTTCTACACCGGTGAAGCCCTCCGCAAACGCGCTGGCCACCACGACGCGCCCGTCGGCATTCGTCACCCCGAGCCGATTGAGCTCGCGGATGATCGTCTGCCGCCGCGCTTCGTCCAGCTCGGGGCGGTCGCTGTGCTGGCTCTCCTCGATGACGACGGGGAAGGGAACGTGTTCCAGCCTCAGGGCGACTTGCATCAGCTTCTTCTTGCCCCCAGGAGCGAGCTCCGCCGTATCGACGTGGGTCCGCGTATCGAAGCGGAACTCATGATCGTAAAAGATGAAATCGGCCGCCTCGGCATTGGTCTGCTGCGTC
>DATKDU010000018.1:0-12371 GCA_035512595.1 Pirellulaceae bacterium | reverse complement strand
CCACATTGGGGGGATGAAGCTCAAGTGTACGCCGGATGATTTTCTGGTCGAGGAGCAGATCGGACCCTTGCCGCAGCACGGGCCGTTTGCCCTCTACCGGCTGACGAAGTCATCGCTGGGCACGCCGGAAGCCATCGATGCGGTGCTGCTCCACTGGAACCTGTCGCGCGGACAGGTGGCGTATGCCGGCCTGAAGGACCGCCACGCGCTGACGCGGCAGTTCCTGACCATCAAAGGTGGCCCGCGGCGGGGACTGAAGCAAACCAATCTGGAGTTGTCGTATATCCAGCAGGTCGGCCGGCCATTGCACGCGCGGGACATCGTCGCCAACCAGTTTTCGATTGTCCTCCGCGACATGAACGACGAGGAAACGGCCGCGGCAACGCGGTCGCTGGAGAACATCGCCCGGCACGGACTGCCGAACTATTTCGACAGCCAGCGATTCGGCTCGGTGGGCAAGTCGGGGGACTTTATCGCCCGGGCCTGGTGTCTGGGGGATTACGAGCGGGCGCTGTGGCTGGCGCTGGCCGAAGAGAACGTCCACGACCGGCCCGAAGATCGCCAGCAGAAGCAGATCCTCCGCGACCTGTGGGGAAAATGGCCGGAGTGTAAGGGGGCACTAGCCCGCTCGCACCGCCGCAGCGTCGTCACCTACCTGGCCGACAAGCCGGGGGATTTCAAGCGAGCCCTGGCGCTGGTGCGGCAAGATTTGCGGAGTTTGTACCTGGCCGCCTTTCAAAGCGATCTCTGGAACCGGGCTTTGGCCGCGTTGATTCGGACGCACTGCCGGCCGGAGCAACTTTCACTCGAGCAAATCGGTCCCCGCGAGCTGCCGTTCTTCTCGTCGCTCTCGCCCGAGCAGCAGGCGCTATTGCACGCCGCCGAGTTGCCCCTCCCTTCGGCGCGGCTGCACCTGGAAGAGGGGCCGGTGAAGCAACTGCTGGAAAGCGTGCTCGCCGAGGACGGAATGGAGCTGAGGCAGGTGCGGCTCAAGTTTCCGCGGGACACGTTTTTCTCCAAGGGGGAGCGGAGGGCGGTCCTCCTGCCGCGGGATCTGACCTGCACGGCCGGCGACGACGAGCTGTACCGCGGCCGCCGCAAGTTGACGCTGCGTTTCGCCCTGCCGCGCGGCAGCTATGCCACCATTCTGGTCAAGCGCATCGTCGGTCCGGCCGCGATCGACGCCATCGAGGAACCGGCGGAAAGCGTTTGAAGGCTCCGGCCGCGTCCAGTTAGACTAGCGGGACTGTCCAGGCAGGTCGCGCGGGCCGGCAGCTTGTGCGACGGACCCCAGTGTGCCGACCCTTCGAGGAGTTTTGCCGATGCACGCTTGCCGCACGGTCGTGGCCGTCTGTCTGCTCGCCATTGCGTTCTTGCCGGTCAAGGCAACCGCTCAGTCCGCGTCGTCGCAGATTGCCTTCCTGGAGGGACATCAAGGGGCCGTTCGCGACGTGTCGATCACCGCCGATGGGCGGCTCATTGTCAGTGCCGGGGTGGACGGCACGCTGCGGGTCTGGAACCGGGCCACTGGGCAGCTTCTCCGCACCGTGCCCGCGCACGACAAGCCGGTTCTTCAGTTCGCAGCTTCACCCGACGGCGCGGCGGTCGCGCTGGCGACTGCCGACGGCCACGTGAAGCTGCTCGATCTACCGCGGCCGCATCCGCTGGCGGAGATCGGACTCCCGGCGGCGGCCAACTTGCTCGCGGCCACCGCCGACGGGCAGCAGCTCTTCACGGCCGACGGATCGGACGTGCTCAAGCAGTTCGACCTCGCCAAGCGGCAGCCGGTGCGCGACTTCGGCGGTGCAACCGGCGGCGTCATGGCCATCGGCGTTTACGGACGAACCAACGAGTTGCTGGCAGCCAGTGGCGACGGGATGCTGCGCGGCTGGAGCCTGGAATCTGGCCAGCCGACGGCCAGCCTGCTGCTGGCTTCGCCGTCGCTGCTGGCGATGCATCACTCGGCGGAGCGGATCGCGCTGGCCGGCGAGGACGGAATGCTGCGGCTGGCCAACTGGCCGCCGCCGGCCCCGCTAACGCTGGCCACGCACGGCGACCTGGTGACGGGCGTGGCAATCACCCCCAGCGGCAAGGTTGCGATTTGGGGGAGCCTCGATCAGCAGGTGCTGGTGCAGGTCGAAGGCTCGCCGCCGCGGGCGCTCGCTGCACCAGGCGGCCGGGTTACTTCCGTCGCCGTGCGCGACGATGGTACCGTCGCTGCGGCCGGGCTGGAGACGGGGCTGGTCAGATTCTGGAAAGTGGAGGACGGCAGCGACGCGGGGACGCTGGCCGGCCACGTCGGCGCGGTGACTCACCTGGCCTTTCACCCCCGCGAGCCGCTGATCGCCACCAGCGGCGCGGACGGATCGGTGCGCATCTGGCGGCAGCCTTCGCCCCCAACCTCATGGGCCGGGCACGCCCAGCCGGCCAATGTGCTGGCCGTCTCCCCCGACCGCAAGCTTGCTCTCTCCGCGGGACCCGACAAATCGGTCCATCTGTGGAATCGGGCCGATGGCCAGAGAGCAGCCGGGTGGGAAAATCTGCCGCAGGCGGTGACGGCCGCGGCATTCTCGGGCGACGGCGCAAGCGCGTACCTGGGCGATGCGGTCGGCGGCGTCTCACTGCGGAAGGTTACTGACGGGCAGATTGCTTGGAGCCTTGTCGCGCATCCCGGCCCGATCGCCGATCTGCAACTGCTGGCGGATGGGATGCTGGCGACTGCCGGTGCTGACGGGCAGGTGAAGGTCTGGCAACTGTCGGCCATTGGTCCGCCTGACAGGCTCGAGACGGGCAGTGCGGCGACGGTGCTCCTGGTGCCGCCCGGTGACGGATCGCTGGTAGTCGGTGGGTCCGATGGGAGCGTGCGCTACGTCGCACTTGCCGATCGAAAGGAAGCGGGACGAACCGCGGCATTCGCTAAACCGGTATCAGCCCTGGCTACCAGCGGGGACGGAAGTCTGCTCGCGGCGGGGAGTGCCGGCGGCGAAGTGGCGTTGATCGATCAGGCCGAGCGTAAAGTTACGGCGGCGTTCCAGGCGCACCCTGGCCCGGTTCGGGCGATTGCCATTCATCCCCGCGAGCCGCAGTTTGCCACCGCTGGCGAAGACGGCTCGATCCGCCAGTGGATCATCCCCCAGCCGCCGCAGGAATTGGCTGGGCACAAAGCGCCGCCGCGCGTGGTGACCGTCAGTCCCGACGGCAAGCAAGCGCTCAGTGGCGATGCCGAAGGGGCCGTTCGCTTGTGGAATCTGCCCGAAGGGACGGAGGCTGGATCGCTGGCCGGTGGAAAGGAACCCGTCCTCTCGGCGGTTTGGCGGCGCGACGGCCAGCAGATTGCCACCGGCGATGCGTCCGGTTTGATCCGCCTGTTTCAAGCGGCAGATGGCCAGGGGCAGGGAATGATCGGCGGGCACGACGGCGGCGTGACGGGGTTGAGCTTTCATCCCAATCACACGCAGATACTGTCAAGCGGAGCTGACGGCATGCTGCGGCTGTGGCAACTGCCGCTGACGCCGCCGCGCGGCGTCAGCAAGGTCGAGAAGTCGGTGCGCGGAATCGCCGTGACGGCTGACGGCGCGACGGCAGTCATCGGCAGCGACACGGGGCTGCACGCCGTCGATGTGGCCAATGGTCAGGAGCGCTGGGCGATTGCAATGCCGGTCCGGCCGGTTGCCGTAGCCATCTCGCCGGATCATTCGCAGACGGCGACGGTCACCGATGCGGGCACGCTGCTCGTGGCTACGATTGCCGACGGCAAATCGGTCGCTGAAATCGGCGCCCATGCGGGGACAGCTTCCGCCGTTGCGTACCGGCCGCAGGCGGGACAGATCGCCACTGCCGGCAGCGACGGCCAACTGCGGCTGTGGGAATTGCCGGTCGCCCCGCGATCGTTCACCGATCATACGGAGAAAATTACGGCGGCCGCGGTCAGCCCCAGCGGGCAGTGGCTGGCCACGGCATCGGTGGACAAGACCGTTCGCATCTGGAATCTGGCCGATGGCTCGGCCAGTTGGACCCTCGGTCATGACGAGCCGGTCGCTGCGATCGCCTGGAAGCCGGACAGCACGCAGATTGCCTCCGCGGCCGGCAAGGTGGTGCGCGTGTGGAACGTTGCCGACGGCCAGCCGGCGGCCGTGCTCGACAAGCACCCGGAAGCGATCGGGGCAGTTGTGTTCGCCCAGGATGGTGCCTCGCTCTTTACCGGCGGGGCCGGCAAAACGATTCAGCAGTGGAACCTGGCCGATGGCATGCTGCTGCGCACGCTTGGGGAACACGAAAAGCCAATTCGTTCGCTGATCCTGGCAGCGGGGGGAACCGTGCTCGTTTCCGCCGATGAAGCCGGCGTCATCGCCACTTGGAATACGGCCACCGCCGCGCGGCTGCAGGTGATCAACACCGGCAAAGCGCCGACGGCCATCGCCGGCAGTGCCGACGGAAAGTGGCTGGCGGTTGGCGGCGAAAAGTCGGCGACCGTCTACGATCTGGCCGACGGCGCGCTGGCGACACACATCGGCGGCCTGGCCGCGACGCCGAACTGTCTGGCTTTCAGCGGCGACTCCCTGTCGCTGGCCGGCGGATCGGCGGATGGAACAGTCCGCATCTGGAACTTGCAAGGACAACTCCAGGAGTTCATCCCGTCATCAGACAATCCCCCCTCCGCACTTGCGTGGCTCCCCGATCATCGGCAAGTGGCCATCGGCGGAACCAAAGGACTCGTCCGCATTCACCGGCGAGCGCTCGTCAAGGCGCTGCCGGTCTCCGAGACGCCGGTAACCGCCCTCGCCTGGTCGGCGGACGGGCAGTTCGTGCTGAGTGCGTCGCAGGACAAAACGATCAAGCTGTGGAATACGACGGACGGCGCTTTGACGCGTCAGTATGCGGGGCAGGCGGATGCCGCCCGCTCGCTGGCCGTCACCAAGGACGGCACGAAGGTGATCGCCGGCTGCAACGACAAGTCGCTGCGGGTCTGGAACTACAGCGACGGCGGGCTCTTGGCCACGATCCTGCTGCCGGCCGCACCGCGGGCGATTGCCGCCAGCGCCGACGGCTCGCGGATTGCCGCGGCGGAACCGGGGCGGGTTTGCGTCTGGGATCTGGCGACGCAGCGGATGAGCGAGCGACTCGACGTCGCCGCGACGGCCCTCGTCCTGCTGGCCGACGGAAAACAGTTACTCCTCGGCGATGCCGCCGGCGTGACGCAGCAGCTTGTGCTGGCGAACGTCGCCGTGACGGTGGCCCACACGGGAGCCGCCGCCGGCGCGATTGTCACCAATGACGGCCAGCGGTGGATCAGTGCCGGCCGCGACCAAGGGGTCAAAGTGTGGGACGCCGCCGGCAAACCACTGGCTCCGCTGGGCGCTTGCGACGGAGTTCCCGCGGCACTTGCCATCAGGGCCGACGGCCAGCAGATCGCGATTGCCGGCGCAGATCGGCAGATTCATCTCTGGCGGCTGGACAACAACCAGCTCGAGCGAAAGATTGCCGCCGGCGCTGGCGTAGTCTCGCTGGCGTATCATCCCACCCTTCCCAAGCTGGCCGCGGCCTGCGCCGACGGACGGCTGCGGATCTTCAATCCGGTGGATGGAACGCTGCTGGAGACGATGAGCGTCGCTTCGCCGGCCGCCTGCGTGGCGTTCGCAGGCGAGCGACTGCTGGCAGGGCACGAAAACCACTACATCTCGCTGCACGCTCCTTCGCTTGAGCGGATCATCGCCGGTCACCAGGTATTGGCAGCGGGCGGAGCGGTCACCTGTTTGAGTTATTCCGCCGATGGCAGCGGCCTGTTCTCCGGTGGCAGCGACATGACCGTGCGGCAATGGAACAGCGCCGACGGCGCAGCCGTGCGGACGGTGCTCACTGCGGCGGATGCGATCACCGGGCTGGCCCTTGCGGAAGACGGAAGCCGCCTGATCGCGGCATCGGCCGACAAGACGATCCGCGTCTTCAACGCGGCCGATGGGGCAGCCGTGGCGACGTTGAACGCGCCGATGCCGATCCGCGCCTTTGCAGGCGCGAGCGGCGGCGCCCTGCTGGCCGTCAGTGGTGATGACGGGCAAATCCATCTGTGGGATGCCAAGACGGGAGTTATTCGCGAGTCGATCAGCGGGCTCTCGATCCCGGCCGCGTCGCTGGCCATCTCCAGCGACGGCAAGCAGGTGATTGCCGCGGCGGGAAATGAGCCCATTTACATCTGGCCGCTGGCATGCACGCTGCAGATTGCCGCCGATCCAGTGAAGGTGTACGAACTGGCGGCCACACCGGACGGCCAACTGGTGACGACCGGTGACGACAAGACGGTCAAGCTGTGGGATGCCGCCGGCAATCTGGTCCGCCTCTGCGGCGGCAGCCCTTTCGCAACCCGCAGCGTGGCGGTGCGGCCCGACGGGGCGCAGATCATCGCTGGGGGTGATCCCACGCAGGCGCAGCCGATTCTGCTGGCGTGGAACGCGGCCGATGGACAAGCGCAGTTCCAGGTCACGCTGCCGTCGCCGATCATCCGGGTCGTGTATCTGGATGCGAAACGCATTGCCGTCGCCTGCGTGGATCAGAAAGTGCGGATCCTGAACGCGGCCGATGGCAAGCCGCTGGAAGAGATCGCGGTTCCCGCGGCCATGACGGCGATGGCAGCCGGCGACGAAGGACAATTCCTCGTGGCAACCGCGGCCAACCCGATCTATCCGCTCGCTCCTGCGCTCGTGCAGATGCTGCCGCCGCACGAAGGGGGCGCTTCGGCAGTCGCCTGGTCGCCAAGCGGCAGCGGACTCTTTTCCGCCGGCGCAGACAAGCTCATCCGCCAGTGGGACGCATCCACCGGCAAGCTGCTCCGCACGCTGGCCGGCTCGCCGGCGCCAGTCACGTCGCTGGCCATCGCACCCGACGGCCAGCACCTGCTGGCGGTGTGCGGCGAGGCGCAGTTGCGCACCTGGCAGTGGGACGGCTCAGCCGCCGCGGATGGCAGTCCACTTCAGCCGCAGGAGGCGCAGACGCCAGCCAATCTCCGCAGCGTGGCTCTCACCGGCGACGGCCAGCGAATCGTGACCGGCAGCGACGACGGCCAGGTGCGCTTGTCCGATCGGGCCAGCGGCAAAGAGATCGAGCGGTTTGCGGGCCATACGGGCCCGGTGACGAGCGTCGCGATCAGTGCCGACGGGAAAGCGATCCTCTCCGGCGGCGCAGATCGGACCGTGCGCCGATTCGGCCTGACGCTGACTCACGTGGCGGCCGGTTTGGAGCGCACGACGGCAGTGGCGATCGGCCCCGACGGCGCTGGGGTAATTACAGGGGGCTCCGCCGGAGAGGTGACGAGTTGGTCGCTGGCCGATCTGTCGCGCGGCCCCGACTACCAGGGAGCGACCGGGCCGATTCGTGCGGTCGCTGTCACCAAGAGCGGCGATTTGCTGGCAGCCGGCGGCGATGATTCGCATCTGTGGATCTGGCGAGCGGCCGATGGAGCGCTGCTGGCCGACGTGATGACCCATACGCCGATCACGACCATTCGCTTCGCCCAGGACGGCCGGCGGGCGATCGTGGCCGGCGCCGACGGCATCCTGCGACATTACGATCTGTCCCAGGCTAATGAAAAACTCACCGTCTCGCTCGTCCTTCAAGCCCGCGGGCATGTGGGCGCGGTCAGGCATGCGGTCGTGGCTGGCGATGAGCGGCACGCGATCAGCATTGGCGCCGATGCGAAGATCGACATCTGGTCGATTGCCGACAGCCAGTCGCGGTGGACGCGCGAGCTGGGCAAGTTGATAGTGCATCAGGTTGCGTTTCGTGCCGATGGGAGCGAACTGGCCGCGGCCTGCGGCGATGGGCATTTGCGAACGCTCTCCGCCGTGGACGGCGCGGTCGTTCGTGACTGGCCAGCCCACGAGGGCCCGGTACAGGCGCTGGCTTGGCGCGCCGACGGACAAGAGCTGGCATCGGCCGGCCGAGATGGGGCCATTCGCCTCTGGGACTTGGAGGGGAAAGAATCGGCCAAGATCGTCGCCGGCAGCGAGGCTTTGCAAGCGGTCGCATGGTCCGCGGACGGCAGTCTGCTCCACTCTGGCGGACGAAGCAAGCAGTGGCAGACCTTTCAGCGTGCTTCGCTGGAGCGGGCCCGTCAGGCGGAAGGGCACAATCAGCCGATCGTCGATCTCCGCTACAGCGCCAATGGCCAACGCGTCGCCACGCTCGATGACACGGGCAAGCTGTTTGTGTGGGATGCAGCCAACGGCACGCCGCTCTTTCATCAGCAACTCGCGGTCGCGGCGGCGTACCGCCTCGCCTGGTCGCCCGACGCCAGCGAGATCGTGGTGGCCACGAGTGATCCGCGGATCATCCGGCTGACGATCCCGCTGGCGGCGCGGTGAGTCGAATGCGGAATGCGGAATGCGGAGTGCGGAGTGCGGAGTTGGGAATGCTGGGACTCCGCATTCCGCATTCCGCACTCCGCATTTAAGCTCAAGGGGATGTCTCCCCCCTCGACCACCGATGCCGCAGGCGTGCTGCTTGTGGGTCACGGCACCCGCAGCGAGCGGGGTCGAAGCCAGTTCCTGTCGCTGGCCGACCAAGTGCGCCAGCGGCTGAATCGGCCGCTTGAGCCGGCGTTTCTCGAACTGGCCGAGCCGACGATCGCGCAAGCGGTCGAGCGGCTCGTCGCCAGGGGCATTCAGCGGCTCATTGTCGCGCCGCTGCTCCTGTTTGCCGCCGGTCATGCCAAGGAAGATGTCCCCTCGGCCGTCGCACAGGCCCTGTCGCGATGCGGCATTGCCGAACTGCCGCTGCATCAAACCGAACCCTTTGGCTGCCATCCGTTGATTGTCGAACTAGCGCAACAGCGGGTCCTTGAGTCCCTCGCAGGCCGCGCCGTCGTGCCCCAGGAGCGAACATTGCTGCTGGCGGTCGGCCGGGGCAGCACCGACGAGGCCGCGACGGCTGAAATGCACCAGTTTGCTGCTCTGTTGGCGGAACGTGCCGGGATGCAAAGCGTGCGGGTGGCCTTTCTGGCGATGGCCAGGCCGCAGCTTGCCGAAGCGATTGCCGAGGTGGATGAGCAGACCTTCTCGCGGGTGATCGTCCAGCCGCACCTCCTCTTTCACGGCGAGCTGGTCGAGCGGCTGCATCGCCAGGTGGACCAGATTGCCGCACAGCGTCCGGGACAGGAATGGATGGTCACCGGCTTGCTGGCCGAAAACGAGCTCCTGGCAGCCGCGACCGTCGATCTGATCGAGCGAGCGCTCGCTGGCTGATTTGTCGGGTGGCCCTGAGTGGAATCGCAACCTGCCTGCTGGCTTTCCCCGCCTTAAGAGCCGATTCATGTTGTCGCCGGCAGGCGTGCGGGCTAAAATTTCTCCGGCCAGGCGGTTCCCCGTGCTTTCTGCTTGCCGGAGTGCCGCCGGGCCTTTAGTATCAAAGTGTTGTCTATCAAGGCGTTACGCCGCCAGGCTTCTGATTTCCCGCTTATCCAGTGAGGGCCTTTCATGGTCAGTTCCATTTTCCTTCCCCGCGTTTTGCCAGCGATTTGCCGCCTCCGGCCGGGTTTTGCTGCCGCGGCAGTGATTGCTCTCTGCCTGACACTCAGCGGACGTTCCCTGGCTGTCGAAGCCAGAATCCTGACGGGACCCCGGACAGAGGACCGGCAAATCACGCGGGCGGTGACGAAGATGGTGACCGACGAGCACCTGACGCGGGCCAAGCAGCCGCTGGACGACAAGATTTCGTCGCGAGCCCTGGAGCAATTCCTCAAGTCGCTGGACAACCGCAGGCTCTATTTCCAGCAGTCGGACATTGCCGAGTTCGAGCAGCAGAAGGACAAGCTGGACGACATGATGCGGCAGGGGGACATCAGCTTCGCCTATGCCGTCTTTGGCCGCTTCCTGCAGCGCGTGGACGAGCGCGTTGTCCAGGTCGATGAGCTGCTGAAGGAGGATTTTGACTTCACCGAGGACGAGGTGCTTTCCACCGACTGGGACAAGCTCCCTTACTTGCAGGACGCCGCCGCCGCCAAGAATCGCTGGCGGAAGCAGCTCAAGTACGACCTCTTGGTCCTCAGGAGCGACAAGGAGAACAAGAAGAAGGAAGATCCCAAAGTGCGGCTCAGCCGGCGGTACCACAGCTTCGCCAAGCGGATGCACCAGACCGACGAGGACGAGCTGCTGGAAATCTTCCTCACCAGCGTGACCACCAGCTTCGATCCGCACACCACCTACATGTCCCCCAACACGCTCGATAACTTCCGCATCCTGATGAGCCTGAACCTCGACGGCATCGGGGCGCAGCTCAAGATGGACGACGGCTACACGGTGATCGATAAAGTCGTGGCCGGCGGCGCCGCCGAGAAGCAAGGGGAGCTCAAGGTCGGCGACCGGGTCGTTTCGGTCGGTCAGGGAGAAGAAGGGGAAATGGTGGACGTCGTGGACATGAAGCTCAACGACGTGGTGAAGCTGATTCGAGGACGGGCTAAATCGATCGTGCGGCTGGGGGTCATGCCCGAAGCCGGCGGCGAATTGAAGACGATCCGGATCGTGCGGGCCAAGATCGAGCTCAAGGACAGCGAAGCCCGCGGCGAGATCGTCGAGGAAGGAAAGAAGGCGGACGGCACGCCTTACAAGCTGGGGTACATCGACCTGCCCAGCTTTTACATGGACATGGAAGCGGCCCGCGCCGGCGGCGACTTCAAGAGCACGACTGCCGACGTGAAAAGGATCCTCAATGACTTCAGCAAGAAGGGGGTCGATGCCCTGATCCTCGACCTGCGGCGCAACGGCGGCGGCAGCCTCACCGAAGCGATCAACCTGACCGGCTTGTTCATCGACGAGGGTCCGGTCGTGCAGGTGAAGGACCCCGACGGCCACGTCCAGGATTACCGCGATCTCGACCGGGGCGAGGTGTGGAACAAGCCGCTGGTCGTGCTCACGAGCAAGTTCAGCGCCAGCGCCAGCGAGATTCTGGCCGGCGCGATCCAGGATTACCATCGCGGCCTGATCGTCGGCGACACCTCGACCCACGGCAAGGGGACGGTGCAGAGCCTGCTCGACCTGGGACCATTGATGTTCCGGATCGGCAACCCGCCGAATCTCGGAGCGCTGAAGCTGACGATGCAGCAGTTCTATCGGCCCAACGGCGACAGCACCCAGAAGCGCGGCGTGCTGGCCGACGTCGTGCTCCCGTCGCTGACCGACCACATCACCGACATCAGCGAAGGCGACCTTGACTATGCGGTCGAGTTCGACAAGGTGCCGGCGGCCGAGTTCAGCAAGTACGACCAGGTCCGCCCGAACCTGCTCGTGGAGCTCAAGAATCTCTCCAAGCAGCGGACCAGCGCCTCCGCGGAATTTGCCAAGCTGGACAAGAACATCCAGCGGTACATCGAGCAGAAGACGAAGAAGGAAATCCCCCTCTCCGAAGAAAAGTTCCTCGCTCGCCGCGCCGAGCTCGACTCCGAGAAGGAGGAAGAGAAGACGTTCGAGCACCAGGAGAAGGGGAACGACGAGGTGTTCAAGCGCGATTTCTACTCCAGCGAAGCCCTGGCCGTGACGGTTGATTACCTTCGGCTGCTGAACAAGGAAAAGGTCGCGGGGGCGAACTGACTTTTTGGTCCCGAGTCCAAAGTCCAAGCCAAATTGGACCTTGGACTTTTTCTTTAGTAGGGTCGATTGGCGACGTTCCGAATTCCGTGCCCGCCTATGTCGGACCCTCCGCCCCACGAGGATCGATCTGCTTGAGTTTTTTCTGTTGCTCCAGCTCCCGGTAACAATCCGGCAGGTCGAACGTCGCCAGCACGCCGGGCACGAAGCAGGAAAGCGGCCAGCGGTAGTGGTCGCTCTCGGCGACGGCGGCATACGACGCCAGGCCGCGCTTGAGCGTGACCTGCGCGGCGTGCGGCGAGAGGAGGGATGCGAAGGCGGCGGGGATTGCGCCCCAGCCGAGGGCGGCGACGTGGATTTCGCGGTGGCCAAACTGGTGAATCCACGAGAGCACGCGAAGAAGGTCGAGCGTCTTTTGGCCAACGTACGGCCGATCGAGCATGATCGAGTGGGCCGCGTAGAAGTAGTCGCTGCCGTAGGGCGAGAGGAACTGATCGCTGCCGCACGTGTCGGGGCGCGATTCGCCAATGCCACGGAGGTCGCAGGCGTAAAGGGCCGCGTCGGGCGACGCTTCGCGCAGCTCCTTGACCAGCGGCTCCTCGCGCAGCTCCACGTCGGCCGAATGGTGCGAGACGTACAGGATCGCAGGAAGGGGCGTCTGCGGCGGCCGCGATAGGTTCGACTGGTCGTACAGCCGCGTGACGACGGCAAAGATGCCGGGCTCAGTCTCGACGGCATACGCCGTCGCCAGCCGCTTGGGATAGTTGCGGTTTCGCGCCGGCCGCAGGATTCGGAAGTCGG
>DATKDU010000017.1:0-3282 GCA_035512595.1 Pirellulaceae bacterium | reverse complement strand
CGCCCTGATTCTGCGACAGGCCGAGCAGATCGAAGCGTTGGAAGCGCGCGTCGATCAACTCTTGGCTCGGGTCGACGAACTCGTCGCGGAAGTGGCCGGTTTGAAACGCCAGTTGCACGGCTCGCGGCGCGAACGCTTTGTCGCCCCCCGATCCGACGACGAGTTGCAGCTGCCCGCGCCGGCTGCGGAACCGGATCAGGCGGAACCTCGGCCGCCGCGGACGTCGCGCGGGCGACGCCCCCGCACCATCGATCCCGCGATCCCGCGAGAAAAAAGATACCATCCCCTCCGCGAGGAAGACGTCCCGGCGGAGATGTGGCGTCATCCCCGGGCGCGACGCTTCTATCGCTTCGTCCGCGAAGAGCTGGAACTGCCGCAGCGCCGGCTGCGCGTGATCGAGCATTACCAGGAAGTGATCGTCGTGGACGACCAGGCCGCCGAGCAAAGCGCCCTTCAGGCGGCGTGCGTCCCCGAGCCGATCCTGGACCGCTGCTACGCGGGCACCTCGCTGCTGGCGTACCTGGGGGTCAGCCGGTTCGCCGACCACTTCCTTATTATCGTGAGGAAGACGTGCTGGCGCGGACGGGCTTCGTGCTGCACCGTTCGACCCAATGGCGCTGGATGCGCGGCCTGGCCGAGCTGCTGCAGCCGTTGGTGGACCTGATGCGTCGGCGGACGCGGCTCTCGCAGGTGTTGGGCATCGACGAAACGCCCTGTCCGCTGATCTGCCCGGAATTGGACCGGACGCGTTCGGCGTACCTGTACACCCAGTACGGCGACGCTGCCCATCCGTACGATTGCTACTACTTCGCGTCGCACAAGACGCGGGAAAACATCCAGGCCATTTTGGGCGACTATCGGGCTACCTGCAGTCGGACGCACGCACTTGGCCGCTGAAGCGGCGCCTGAAAATCGATTCCGCCAGTTTGACACGCTCTTGGAAAAGGGTAGGTATTCTGTTGGGAAGAAAGCGCAAGCGAGCCACGACCTCGTCACTTTGGCTGCTTGCAGGGACGCTATCGCCGGTTCCGTGCGAAGCGCGACCGCACTTGCACGTGTCTAGATGACCACCGAACGCTGCTAGTGGGCAGTCAGCTGTGCTTATGCATCGACGTTCGGTCATGGATGCTGGACCTGACAATTGGAAGAATGCGAGTTTCCGCAATTCTCCTGCCCGGCATCTTTATTAGCTTTTCACTCAACAGAAAATCCTTACAATCCGCCGCGGGTGAGGTGGGCTTTGTCCCAGATGGGGAATCGGCACAGAGTGGAGACTGCTGTCTCAGTCGGGTCAGATCTTTGTGCCTTGTTGGCGTCAATGCGACCAGGCCGCTGAAAACTCAGGCGGCCTGGATGACGCAAACATTCAACTTCGGTGGGAAAGCTCGCTCAAAGCAAATCGTAACGAGCGTTTCCTATTCATTCGGAGTGCAAGAGGCAATTTCTAGCTAGTCCGCGCAGGAGAGCAAGCCGGACCGGACAGCCGGCTCTGCTCAGTGCTGTGGTCATTCGTACCCCAGCCGCCGTGATCCGTCTCGGCGTGAGTGAAGAGTCCCAGGGGCTCTTCTCGTGGTCGCTGTCTGCGCGGACCTGGCGGTTTCCCAAAATGCAAAGCCCCGTGCGCGGGCCAATCTCGCGGTGCGCGCCGCAGCAACGACGGCTGCGGCCAACGCCAGCGGACGTGGCGCGCAATTCACTGCGGGACGATGCACTTGATGGGCATGATTCGGCTCGCTCGTTGATGAAGGTACGAATTCGACTTCGTTAGGAGCTAAAAACCCTTGCGTCGCTGCAATGCTGAATTCGGCCGCCGCGTGGAGCCGGCCGACCTGTTCGACTTGCTGTCGCAAATCCCGTGGCGGGATTGTCGGCAAAGGTCATTCGCCGCCAATGCGGCCGCGATCGACGTCCCCCATCCGGAACGCCCCGTGCGCCGTAGCCGACGACTCTACGGGAAACCCCCACGCGGCAACCCTCTTTCGCCTGATTACCGCGATGCGCATGACGGCGATGATTCAATCTGTTCGGGCGGATTGCGGCCGTGTGAGTGGCTCGCACATCCCCAGTGGCTACGAGTTGAGTCGTATGCACTCCTCCCTGTGCCCAAGGCGACGCGAAGGTTGTTCGACCACCATTTACGATCCGTTGCGAGGAAAAAAAGGCCCTCGCAACCCGTCCCCGACTCGTGCGGGAGTGAAACGTTTCGGCGCTTTCCGCCGCGTTTCGCAGACCGACCGGTCGGGACGGCTAACTTCATTCAACCGGAAAGAGGAGAGTCATGTTGCGCGATCATCGTGTGCGTCGTCGGAGCTTTCTGGCCCAGGTCGAGGTTCTGGAGCCGCGCTGTATGCTGGCTGGGCTGCTGCTGGAAACGGATTTGAGCTACTTAGGCGCGTTTCGCCTGCCGGGTGGCACGTTTGGCGCTTCGAGTTTTGACTTTGGCGGCGGGGCACTGTCGATCAATCCGGCCACGAACTCCATGTTCATGACTGGCCATGCCTGGCAAAAAGGAATTGCCGAGATCAATATTCCGCCATTGCTGCAAGGCCCGATCGGGGACTTGAACACAGCCACCGTGCGGCAGCCGTTCGTGGAGATCATGTACCGACTTCCGACGCTGGTCGAGATGCCGGGGTACGGCGGGACGCTTATTGTAGACGGCGATTTGATCGGTACGATTTACAATTACTACGATGCTGATACTCCCGACGTTGTTTCGCATTTCCGCATGTCAGGGCTGGATTTAGAAACCGGAACCATGTCGGGCCTGTATCAAGTGGGGGACATGGGCGCCGGTTACGTCGCCGGCTGGATGGCGCCCGTGCCGGAAGCGTGGCAAGCGGCTCTGGGAACCGAGTACCTCACGGGGCAAGGCGGGCTGCCGATCATTTCCCGTACCTCTTGGGGACCGGCGCTGTTCGGCTTCGACCCGGCGCAGCTTGGCGATACTGCCGCCCCTGCGGTCCCGCTGCTGTACTACACTGGTGGCAATCCGCTGGCCCCGATCACAGGTCCGGCCAGCGAGCTGTGGAACGGCGCCACCAGCATCAAGGGGGTTATCTTCCCAGAGGGGAGCGATAGCGTGCTGTTCATCGGCAGCCACGGCACGGGCGAGTCATGGTACGGCACTCCTCCGGACGGAGGGGACGATCCGCTCCGCGGTGACAAGGGATACCACGCCTATCCCTACCGCTATCAAGTCTGGGCCTACAGCGCTCACGACCTGGCCGCGGTCAAGGCCGGGACGAAGCAGCCGTGGGAAGTGCAGCCCTACGACATTTG
>DATKDU010000016.1:0-29146 GCA_035512595.1 Pirellulaceae bacterium | reverse complement strand
CCATCCTTGAACACCGGCGTACTGATGATCGAGTGGAGTGCGTCGGTGTCGTTTTCGCTGGCGCCGACCCTTTGCCACACCTTTTCGACTGCCGGCTGGTCCTGCTTCAGCCGCAGCATGAGCGAGCCGTCGTAGAACGAGGTGAAGAACACCCGATCCTTCTCGACGACCGGCGTGGCAACTCCGATCGGCATGTTGCGCGGCGTCCACTCGACGCGCCACAGCACCTTGCCGTCGGCCGGGGCAAGCCCCGCCACGCTATCGCCGGTCCAGCAAAGGACGACGTCCTTCCCGGCTTGTTTCACGACGATGGGGGCAACGTACTGAGCCCGGTCGGGAAGCGCCGTCCATTTTTCTTTCCCCGTGTGGCGGTCGAGGGCCACGATGCACGCCTTCCGTCCGCCAATCTGCACGATCACCAGGTCCTGGTAAATCAGCGGCGAGGCGGCAATGCCCCAATTCGGCATCTCGATGTCGTAGACCGCATCAAGGTCCTTGTCCCAGAGGATTTTCCCATCGGCCGCATCGAAGCAAAACAGCCGCCCGGTTGCTCCCAGCGAATAGGCCTTGCCGTCATGAATGCCGACGCTGGCTCGCGGACCGGCGTTGTAGCCAATATCGCCGTAGCGGACGCTGTAGCTGTGCGACCAGAGGGGTTTGCCGGTCTGCTCGTCGAAACAATGGACCCGTTCGACTTCCTTCGGCTTCGTCATCCGGTCGGTGACGTAGACCCGCCCCTTGGCGACCGTCGGGCCGCTGTACCCGGGGCCGATGTCCGCTCGCCACTTGATGGGAATTTGCCCCGCCGGGAGCTTATCCACGATGCCGTCCTCGCTCCACACTCCGTCGCGATTGGGCCCGCGCCACTGCGGCCAATCCTCGCCGGCGGCGGTTGCCGTCAGCAGCAGCAGTAGCGGCACGATCGCCGGGAGGAATCGGGCAAAACGAGAGGCAGGCAGGTGCAACATGGGCGGCTTCTCCGTATGATGATTCGACAGGGTTGTTCGATGATACCAAGTTCATGCTCCACCGACCCTGGTCGGTGGCAATGAGATTGAAAGGCTAGCAGGGGAATAACGGTCAGCCGACATTTTGCCCTCCCTTCCCCTGCCGCCGCGAAGCGGCGGCAGGGGAAGGGAGGGGGCTTTCCGGGGCCGCGCTCTAGCCACTCAGTCATTGGACCACCGACCAGGGTCGGTGGTGGGTTACCTTTAATCTGGCGAAGTTGGAAATGACCATTTAACTGCGCCCGCAGGACCATTCCGATGATGCACAACCGACGAACGTTTCTGAGTGGGGCGGCAGGGGCTATCGCTGGAGCCGTTCTGTCGAGCGCCTCCCCGAGCCGCGCCGCCGACGAAGCACTGCCGATCGTGGACTGCCACCAGCACCTCTGGGATTTGACGCAGTTTCGTCTCCCGTGGATCGAAAAAGGTTCGCTCCTGGATCGCAATTACGTCTCCCAGGACTATGCGGAAGCTGCCCAGGGGCTGAACATCGCCCAGGCGGTGTATATGGAAGTGGACGTGGCCCTCGACCAGAAGCAGGCCGAGGCGGAGTATCTCGAAAAGCTGTGTAGCAGCGGGAAAACGGTGACGAAGGCCGCGGTGGTCGGCGGCGATCTGACCAGCGAGAAGTTTGCTCCCTATGCGAAATCGCTGGCGCGCAGCACGGTTCACAAAGGGGTGCGGCAGGTGCTGCACCCGCTGCCGAAGGGAACCTGTTTGTCCAAAGCGTTCGTCGAGAACGTGCAGCTTCTCGGCAAGCTCGGTCTCCGCTTCGATTTGTGCATCCGGCCGGGAGAACTGAGCGACGGACTGAAGCTCGTCGAGCAATGCCCCGAGGTGCGGTTCATCGTCGATCACTGCGGCAATGCCGACGTCAAGGCCTGGCTCCCCGAGAAGCGCCGCGGCAGCCAGCCGGCCGAGCATACCATCGACGGCTGGAAAAAGGATATCGCCGCACTGGCCGCCAGGAAAAACGTGATCTGCAAGATCAGCGGCATTATCGCCCGCGTGCCGCAGGAATGGGGGGCCGAAGACCTCGCGCCGATCGTCAATTATTGCCTCGACAGTTTCGGCCCGGACCGGGTGATTTTTGGCAGCGACTGGCCGGTCTGCCTGCTGGGCGCGACCTATCGCCAGTGGGTGACGTCTCTCAAGGAAATCATCGCTGCGCGGCCGCTGGCCGATCAAAAGAAGCTGCTCAGCGGAAACGCCGTCGCTTTTTATGGGTTAAAACCATAACCCGAAGCGTCAGCGAGGGATTGGCATGCGAGATGGTGTGCATTTGGAGAAAGTTCAGCGAATGGACGGCCGCGAGAAAAAACGCCTGGAAGTCATCAAGCAGAAGCTGCAAATGCTGCGGCAGAAGCTGGCCGGCGCCCGCAAGCAGGACGACGAGCCGGGGGAAGTGAAGAAGCTGGAGCAGGAGATCGCCGCCCTGGAAGCGGAGGCGGCGAAGCTGAAGGCCTGAGCCCATGACCCTCTCCGGCGTCGATCCACTTCTGCACAGCGCGGCATCGTCCTGCGTCGGTGAGGGTCTCGTCGCTGCCGTGGTGCGGGAAGCTCAGTCTTTCGTGGCCGAGACCAAGCTGAGCCAGGAGCGTGGCGTGCAAGTCCTGCACGCTGACTCGATGGCCGACGAGGCGCGGTGCGTGCAGTGGGTCGTCGAGTTGCCGGAGCAGATGAAGTATGTCATCGTCAATGGCACGCCGCTGCTGAAGGAGGGCAAGTTCACCGGCCAGCGGCCGGGGTGAGTGAGTGAGTGGTGAGTGGTAAATCGAGGAGAACCTGATGGCTGAGCAAGAGCGGCAACGGCGGTCCTGCGTCCCTCTGATGGCGGCACTGTTCGTTTCTGCGCTCGCCGGCCCCGTCGCGGGCGATGAGCCGAGCGGAACGATTGCCAGGCGGCCGGCGTGGGCGACGTCGCGCATCATGGGGTCGCCCGAGCCGCCGCTGCCGTATGTGACGGAGCGTGCTTTTCCCGCGCTGCAGTTCAAGGAGTGTCTCGACATCACCGCCGCGCCGGGGAGCGACCGGCTGTTCGTCGTCCAGCAGGGCGGCAAGATTTTTTCGTTTCCCGCGCGGGATGATGTGAAACAGGCGGACCTGGCGATCGATCTGGCCAAGGAGATTCCGGGGCTGGAGCACGTTTACGCGCTCGCCTTTCATCCCAAGTTTGCCGAGAACCGCTACTGCTACGTCTGCTACATCCTGGCGGCCAACCAACCCGACGGTTCGCACATCGCCCGCTTCCGCGTCGCGGACACCGACCCGCCGACGATCGATCCTGCGAGCGAGACGACGATCCTCACGTGGCTTTCGGGGGGACATAACGGTTGCTGCCTGAAGTTCGGCCCAGACGGCTGTCTCTATATCTCCACCGGCGACGGCTCGGGGCCCAACCCGCCCGACTCGCTGCGGGCAGGACAGGACGTGAGCAACCTGCTGTCGGCCATCCTGCGGATCGACGTCGATCATGCCGGCGACGGACGCAACTACCGCATCCCGCCCGACAATCCGTTCGTCAGTTTGCCGGGAGCGCGGCCGGAAATCTGGGCCTACGGCTTTCGCAATCCGTGGCGGATGAGCTTCGATCGCCAGACGGGGGACCTGTGGGTCGGCGACGTCGGCTGGGAATTGTGGGAGCTGCTCGACCGGGTCGAACGCGGCGGGAATTACGGCTGGAGCGTGATGGAAGGGCGGCAAGCCACCAACCCCGAGTGGCCCCGCGGGCCGACGCCGATCCTGCCGCCGACCATCGATCATCCCCATTCGGAATCGTCCTCGATCACCGACGGCTTGACCTACTACGGGCAGCGGCTGAAGGACTTGCACGGCACGCACATCTACGGCGATTACGACACGGGAAAAATCTGGGGATTCCGCTACGAGAACGGACGCATCGCCAATCACCGCGAGCTGGCCGATACGACGCACCGCATCGTCGGATTCGGCGAAGACCACCGCGGGGAATGTTATCTCCTGGATCACACGGCGGGGACCATTCACCGGCTCGTCCCCAACAGCGTCGTGGATCGCAGCACCGCATTCCCCCAGAAGCTGAGCGAAAGCGGACTGTTTGCGTCGGTGGCTGGCCACTCGCCGGCGCCGGGGGTCGTTCCCTACTCGATCCATGCCGAGCCCTGGGCGGACCATGCGATTGCCGAGCGTTTCGTCGCGGTCCCCGGCGACGGTGCGATCCAGGCCGAAAAAGCGGCCTGGACGTTTCCCAAGGACTCCGTGCTCGTCAAAACGCTTTCGCTCGACATGGAGCACGGCAATCGATCCAGCCGACGCCGCGTCGAAACGCAGCTCCTGCACTTCGACGGCAGCGAGTGGCAGCCTTACACCTATCAGTGGAACGACGAGCAGACCGATGCGCTGCTGGTGGAGGCCGGCGGGGCCGAACGGACCTTGGCGATTGCCGACCGCGCTGCGCCCGTCGGCACGCGGCGCCAATTGTGGCGGTTCTCCGGCCGGGCGGAATGCCAGCGGTGTCATAACAAGTGGGCGGGACCCCCCTTGGCGTTCAACACACCACAGCTTAACAAGGACCAGGACTACGGCGGCACGTTCGTCTCGCAGCTCGACGCACTGGCGCAGATGGGCCTGATCGCACAGCCCATCCCCGCCAAGGATCGGCCGAAACTGGCCGATCCGCACGACGCCATGGCGGATCTCGATGCCCGCGCCCGTGCCTATCTGCACACCAACTGTGCCCACTGCCACCGCCTGCACGCCGGGAGTGCGGTCCTCTCGAAAATGCAGTACGACCTGCCGCTGGCCAAAACCGACATGGTCGGCATTCGCCCCACGCAAGGGACTTTCGGCATCCACGCCGCGCAGGTCATCGCGCCGGGCGATCCGTTTCGCTCCGTGCTCCTCTATCGCATGGCCAAGCTCGGCGGGGGGCGAATGCCGCACATCGGCTCGTCGGAAGTGGACCGGGCCGGGGTCGAGCTGATCTACGAGTGGCTCCAGCAGATTCCCGCCGATGCGGCGCCAGACACCGCCGGCAACGAAGCAGCGGCCCATCTGCGCCGTGAAGAGTCGGCAGTGCTCGAGCGGTTGAGGAGATCCGAGAAAGAGACGGAGCAGAAGGAGCTCGTCGATCGCCTCCTGTCGTCCACCAGCGGCGCGCTGCTCTTGCTGCACCGCGTCGATCAAGGGGTGCTCCCGCCGGCGGCGTCATCGCTGGCGGTGGACAAAGCCGCCCGCCATAGCGACGTCTCGATTCGTGATCTGTTCGAGCGCTTTCTGCCGGCTGAGCAGCGGGTCAAGCGGCTGGGGAGCGTCGTGCAGTCGCAGCAGATTCTCGACTTGCCCGGCGACGCTGCCCGCGGTGAAAAGTTGTTCTTCCAAACGGCCAGCGTCTCCTGCAAGAACTGCCACCGCATCGGCGAGGAGGGGAAAGAGGTAGGTCCCGACCTGACGACGATTGGAAAAAAGTACGACCGGATTCAACTGCTGGAGAGCGTGCTGGAGCCTTCCAGGCGGATCGACCCTAAATACGTTACGTATCTGGCCGAAACCGACGATGGCCGGCAAATATCCGGATTGCTGGTGAAACAGAACGACAGCGAAGTCGTCCTCAAAGACGCCCAGAACATGGAGATCCGCATTCCGCAGCAGCAAGTCCTCCGGCTGGTCCCGCAAAAACAGTCGCTGATGCCCGACCTGCTCCTCCGCGACATGACCGCCGAGCAGGTGGCCGACTTGCTGGCGTATCTTTGCTCGCTGCAGTGAAAGCGGGCCAGTGCTCGAGCCGTCGCACGTCCAGTGCAGCGCCAGCGGGATGCGCGTGATCAGGCAGGATCTTCGCTATCCCAACTCCGGGCCCGAGCTGGCCCACAGGCGATCGACACGCTCGTCCATTCTCTCGCCGCGGCACATGCGGAGCAACTGCCGCTGGACGGCGAGGCCCCGCTCGCGGGCCAGTGCAGCGGCAGGCTCGTGGGCCAGCGGAATGTCGATGTAGACGGGATTGCCGGCGTGCTGGGCGAGGGCGTCGTTGAGCAACAGCGGGCCGGCCAGGCCGTCGGCAATACACGGGCCGATCTGCGTCGCATGGGCGCCGGCGCGGGTTAGCAGGTAGCCGCGAAGCCGGCTGTTTTCGCGAACGACGAATCCTTGCCGCTCGTCCAGCAAACGGGCCAGCAATTTGCGGCGGTCGGTGTGCGTGCTGGACCGATCGAGGGAAAAAATCTGCTCGCGATCGGTCACGGCGGCGAGGATAACGCCGGAAACATTGTCGCCGCTAACCGGAGTCCCCGCATGCCGCGCCAGCGAGTACTCCGCGACGAACCCCAGTTTCTCGTAGAGCGGCTGGCCCAGCGGCGTCGCGTCGAGACGCACGGTCCGCACGCCCTGCTCATCGAGATAACTTAGCGCGTGCTCCATCAGCGCCCGGCCGATCCCTTTGCCGCGCAGCGACTCTTCCACCAGCATCATGGCGATCCAGGCGACACCATCGAAAATGCACGTCATCACGGTGCCGACGGGAGTGCTGCCATATTCGGCGACGAAGCAGCCATCGGGCTGCATGTCCAGCATCCGCCGCCAGTCGGCTTCGAGCTGGTTCCACCCGGCCTGTGTCTTCAGCCGCATCCCGAGCGGCACGTCGGCGGCAGTGAACGGGCGGATGGCGAGCATGGCACTTACGCCACTTCCAGAATCCGATGCGTCGGCACTGGCCGGCCGGGACGGAAGCTTTGCGTCTGCTGGAAATGGGCCGCCGCATTTCGCGCCTGGCAAGCGGCGGCCACCGCGCGCTGGACGTGCTCGGTGAGAATCTCCGGCGCGACGGCGACGCGGGCGTTGATCACCAGCGCCGCGTGCCGGACCGTCCCTCGCGACGGCAGCGACAGCTCGGGCGGCGAAAAGCTGCTGACCAAGTTGGCCACGCCATACAGTCCACCTTTGAGCGGTGCGCTCAGGGCACCGTCCGCCATGCCGATGGTCTTGAGATGGGCTGTCTCCGCGGAAATGGAGGCCAGCGAATCCCGCAGCCGCGTGACGATGTCCAGCAAGAGATCGTCGAGCGCGAACGGCTGCGTTGCCGACACCGTCAGGCTGCTATTGAGCCATCCCAGCTCCGCCTCACCGATCGCGTACGTATCGTAATCGACGTCCATCACTCGGCGGCCGAACTGCCCCCGCTGCTCGACGAACTCGACCAGCGCATCAAAGCCCGCGCCCGTCTTGGCGCTCATGCGCATCACCGGCGTGCCGGGGTACTGCGCCTGGATGAGTCCGGTCAGCTCGGCCAGCTCCCCATCGGTCAACTCGTCGGCCCGGTTGATGACGATCAGGTCCGCTTCCTCGAGTTGCTTCTTGAAGATGTACGCCGCCTGCGGCGAGAAGCCCCCCTTGGCTTCGCCGCGGAGGATGCGGCCGCCGTGGCTCGGCTTGAGGAGCACGGCATACGGCGCGACGTCGAACTTGCTCTCGTAGAGCTTCTGGATCGGCCGCACGACGGTCGCCACCAGATCGGTGCAACTTCCCACCGGCTCGGCGAGAATCACGTCCGGCCGATCCGCGGCCTCAAGTAGGCTCATGGTCTCGGTCAGCTCATTGAAATTGCAGCAGAAGCAGGCCCCCGGCACTTCGCCGACGAGAAATCCCTTGGCGCGGAGGCTGTTGGTATCGACCAGATCGGTCGCCTGGTCGTTGGTGACAATGCCGACGCGCTGGCCGCGGGATTGATAGTGGCCGGCCAGGCGGGCGATCGCGGTCGTCTTGCCCGCGCCGAGAAAGCCGCCGAGCATGAGGAAACGGATGGAGGGCATGGGGTGAGTGGTGAGTGGTGAGTGGGGGCGCGATGCTATTCTTTCAGCGTGGCGTAGTCAGTAAACGGATACTCCACATCCCGGTCCGCAGTCACTTTCATGACCGTCATCCAGGCGAACTCGCGAGCCTCAGGATCGGCTGGGTCGGGATCGGCCAGCGGCACTCCGTCCGCTTCGATGTACGCCGTGCGGACGACCGGCACTTTGCCTCTGGCCTTGGGGACCAGGTCGTAATCCGTGCCGCGGGTGGTGCAGAACCAGGTGTTGTCGCGAAAGCCGCTGGTCAATCGCCGCGTAGCGGCAGCGATCAATTCCTGCTTGCGTGCCTCGTCGAGCATGCCGTCCTTCTTGATCGCGGCCATCAGCCTTTGCGTTTCGGAGACGTCGAAGCTCACCCAGCCGTACGGCGGCAGGTAGGCTTCCAGCTTGCAATGCGACGGCGAGTTCTTGGGAAACGTGTTGAGGCCGTACGTGACGCGCGTCGGATGACCGAGCGCCCGCCCCATCGCCGCGCAGAATCCATGATAGTCGCTGCAGTGGCCGCGGCGCTTGTCCAGGCCGTGCGTCGAGTCCGCCTTGAGCGACGCGTCGTGATGGTCGTAGGCAAAATGGTCGCCGACCCACAGCATGACGCTCGACAAATCGGCCAGCGGACCGGCGCGATTGGGCACAATCTGCGTGAGCAGCGCCCGAAAGCGATCGTCAACGACCACCGACTGGCTCTCGCTGCGGCGATAGGCGTCGAACGACTTCGGCCACTGCTCCACCGCCACGACCTTGTCGGCATTCAGGTTCCACCGCAGCTCCCAGGTCTTCACGCGGAACCGATGCCGCAGAACCTGCGCCCCCTGCGGATCGCGAAGCTCGAAATAGGCGAATTTGTTGCCAAACACCGGCTCGCTGGCCACTTGCGGCTCGATCTCCGCCGGAAAGCTCGCGAGCGACTTCGATTCCACTTCCTGCCCGGCATCCGACTGCGGCAGCGGCAGCCAGACCTTGAGCACTTTGGTCTTGTACGGCGCGGTCACGACGATGGAATAATCCACGTCGTACACCACCGGGCTCGACTTCTCGGCCTCGTAGGGAAGCAGCGGATCGAGGGCCGGGTCGGCGGCCAAAGCGGAGTGGACTCCGAGAGAGCCGGCAATCGCCAGCAGCAGAAAGGAAAAATGACCAATGCAAAATGCAAAATGCAAAGTGCAATTGGATCGCCGTGCTTCATTTTGACTTTTGCATTTTGCCCTGATCATTTTGCACTCCCCTCTGGCGCAGGCAGCCAGTGCCTCAGCCACTGCTGGTAAATGCCCCCGCCGGCAATCGCCCCCAGGATCGGGGCGACGATGTAGACGGTGAGCACGCCAATGCCGTTGGGGCCGGGAATCGCCTGGCTTCCCCAGCCGGCCACGAACGTGAACAGCCGCGGCCCGAAGTCGCGGGCCGGGTTCAGGCAGCACTGCGTCAGCGGGCCGATGATCGAAATCAAGAGCGCGACGGTCATCCCGATGAAGAAGGGCGCGAGCCGCGCCGGCGGGCCGCCTTCGTTCCGCGGATCGGTGACCGCAAACACGACCAGCGCCAGCACGGCCGTGCAGAGCACCTCCGCACCGAAGGCGATCGAGTGGGTCACTTTGGTGCTGTAGCGCTCCCAGTCGGCAGTCTCAAACGGCTTCGCCGCCGTCGCGAGCGGAGCAGGGTTGGGATAAAACTCGCCGTAGCACATGGCGGTCAAAAACCCGCCGGGGCCGCCGCGCTGCACGCCGAGCGCCGCTTCGCGGTCCGCCAGGTTGGGGGCGTAGATCGCAAAGAGGGCCGCCGCAGCCAGGAATGCGCCGGCCAATTGCGAGCCGACGTACGCCGGCACTTCGCGCCAGGGGAATTTTCCCCAGGTGGCGAGCGAAATGGTAATTGCCGGGTTGATGTGCGCCCCGCTAATGCCGCCGACCACGAACACCGCCAGCGTGACCCCCATTCCCCACACGATGGCCACCTGCCACAGGCCGGCTTGCAATCCGGTGAGCACGGCCGAATGGACCGCGCCGCAGCCGAAGAGGATCAGGATGAACGTGCCGACGACTTCGGCGATGGATTTTTGCAAAAGGTGGGGCATGGGCAACTCAGGGAGAAACGTCGGTGGAATGACATTCTAACGAACGTTTGAGTGTCGTACAACTTTGCGATTGGGACAGGAAGTTGCTGGTGATGGACAACCTGTACGCGGATCCGCACTGTGGACGGCCACTTTCAGGGAAGTGGCCACTTTCCACTACCGGCAAATCGCCCCCCGCCCGTAAGGAATCGTCGCCGCACTCCAATCTAAAAGCGCCGGCCGGCTTGCTTGTGGTCCCAGCCGGGGTCTTTGGAAAAATCCTGGCGGACCTGGACGAGCTGTGCCGGGAGCGAGGTCGCGGCCAGAAACGGAAGCCCGATGCTCAGCAGAGCGGCAGTCGTCGGACGCATCGTCACCACTACCGCCCACTCAGCAGCCGGTCGCCGAGCATGTTGTCCAGCTCCTCGACGGCGTAGATTTTCCGCCGCGTTTCTTCGACCGGGTACTCGATGCGGCGGAAGGTGACCAGCTTGTCATCGAGAATCACATAGCAGGCCCGCGGATCGCCGTCCCGCGGCTGGCCCACCGAGCCGACGTTGATCATCACGTGGTCGTCTTGGAGCTGGTACTTGTAGCTGCACTCCTCCGGCGAGATGAACCGGTAGTCCATCGTAAAAATGCCCGGAAGGTGCGTGTGCCCCTGGAAGCAGTATTTCTGGATTCGCCCGAACAGGGCGTCCATCTTCCGCTGGTTGTAGATGTCTTCGGGAAAGACGTATTCGTTCGTCGGTTCGCGGGGCGAGCCGTGGACGAACAGAAAATCGCCGTCGGTGTGCGTCCGCGGCAGTGCGCCGACAAAGTCCCACCTGCCGTTGCGGCGGGCTGCGCCCCCCGGTCCGCGGTCGAGCTGATCGCGCGTCCAGTACACGGCCCGCAGCGCCACCGGATTGAAGCCGTCGGGGTCGATGATTGCCGCCTGGTCGTGATTCCCCTGAATCGTGACCTGGCAAGTGTCCATCACCTGGTCCAGGCAGGCGCACGGGTCGGGGCCATAGCCGATAATGTCCCCCAGGCAGAAGATGTCCTTGATCCCCTGCGCCTTGATGTCCGCCATGACGACGCGCAGCGCCTCGAGGTTGGCGTGGATGTCGCTGATGAGAGCACGCTTCACGCGCTGGCGCCTTTCTGCCTACCATAAAGGTCAGCGTGGCAAGCAGTTGCCCGCACGACCTCTTCCCTGGGTACAAACGGTCCAATGTAGGATTGGGCGCGAAAGCGGTCAAGTCAAACCGGGCCGAATGGATGCCCTAAACAGGTGCTGCGTAGGCATTTAAGGCTGCCGCGGGGAGCGCGGTCCGGCGGTCAGCCCGACGATTCCTCCCTTCCCCCGACTTTTACGCCCGACGAGCCGCTCCGCAAAGGCCCACCAGCTTGTTCACCCTGGCAATCGAAACTTCCAGCAAATCGGGGACCGTGGCCCTCCTGCAGGGCGACGACGTAGCCCACCAGCGGCAGCTCGACCCGCTCGTTGGCTCGGCCCGCACGCTGGCGCCGGCGATCGAGCAGCTTCTGACCGATCAGCAGCTTCGCCCGGACCAGTTGAACCTGATTGCCGTCAGTACCGGGCCGGGTTCTTTCACCGGCCTCCGCGTCGGCATTACGACGGCCAAGACGCTGGCCTATGCGCTCGGCTGCGACATCCTCGGCGTGGACACGCTCGACGCGATCGCGGCACAAGTGCCTGGCGATGTTGCCGGCGCAGTTGCCGGCGACGGAGCGAGAGAGCTGCACGCCGTCATCGACGCCCAGCGCCGCGAGCTGTTTCTCGCGTGGTATGAGCGAACGGGCGAAACGGATGCCACTTCTTGTTCCCAGGGTCCTCCCTGGGAACACACCAACCCGAGGCTCCGCCTCGGCGGCACGGGCGAATGCTCGACGTCTTCGCCGCTTCCGGGCGAGGCAGAGCCTCGCGACATTGCGTTCCCAGGCGGAGCCTGGCAGCGAGTTTCTTGGAAGCGGCTCGGCGAGACTCAAATCGTCGCGGCCCATGCGTGGCTGGGCCAGCTCGCTCCCGGAACGATTGTCAGCGGCCCGGCACTCCAGCGATTGCTCGGCCAGCTTCCGCCGTCCGTTGTCGCTGCGCCAGAGGAATGCTGGACGCCGCAGGCCGTCACCATCGGCCGCCTCGCTCTGGTAGCATGGCGATCCGGCCGGCGCGACGACTTGTACCAGATCATGCCAACCTATCTCCGGCCAAGCTATGCCGACGAAAAGGCCCCAAGCCCCAAGTCCCCAACCCTGAACCCTGAACCCCGCCTCCCATGACCCACTTCTCCCTAACCGACCATCTCGGCCGCGTGTCCGCCGGACAAGACCTGTCGCTGGCCGATATGGCCGACGTGATCGACCACGTCATGCGGGGCCAGTGCGCCGAGAACCAAATCGCCCTGCTGCTCACGGCGCTGCGGGCCAAGGGGGAGTCGGTCGATGAGATCGCCGGCGCTGCCCAGGCGATGCGGAGGCACATGACGCCGATTCGCCACTCGCGAAAGGGCGTGGTCGATACGTGCGGCACTGGCGGCGACGGCTCAGGGACCTTCAACATCAGCACGGCCGCGGCCATCGTCACGGCCGCGGCAGGCGTGCCCGTGGCCAAGCACGGCAATCGGAGCATCACCAGCAAGAGCGGCTCGGCCGACGTGCTGGCGGAACTCGGAATCAACGTCGAAGCGCCGGTGCCGGTGGTCGAGCGGTGCCTGGAGGAACTGGGCATCTGCTTCTGCTTCGCCCCGCATTTGCACCCGTCGATGAAGCACGTCGGGCCGATTCGCAAGCAGCTCGGCTTTCCGACGATTTTCAATTTGCTCGGGCCGCTCTGTAACCCCGCCAGCGCTCCGTTTCAGGTGCTCGGCGTCGGCAGGCCGGAGCATAAGGAACGGATTGCCGCGGCACTCGCCCGGCTGGGGATCGAGCACGCCGTGGTGGTCAGCGGGGAAGACGGCCTGGACGAAGTGACCCTCGGCGGCACGACGCAGGCGATCGAGATTCGCGGTCACGACACCTCGCCCCTTTCCTGGCAGCCCGAAGATTTCGGGCTCACGCCCGCCGGCCGCGAGACGATGCTGATCACCGGCCCGCAGGAAAGCGCGGCCATCATCCGCCGCGTCCTGTCCGGCGAGCGCGGCCCGTGCCGCGACATCGTCATCCTCAACGCGGCCGCCGCCCTGTGGACCGCCGGCCGCGAACCGTCGCCAGTTGCCTGCGCCCAACTAGCCGCCGCCGCCATCGACTCCGGCCAGGCCGCAGACCTTCTGGCTCGCTGGGCCGCCGCCAGCCACCAAACTCCCCCTTAGCCGGAGGCCAACCTGTCCTTAGCCGGAGGCAAACTTGCCCTTAGCCGGAGGCAAACCTGCCTCCGGGTCCGAGCATCGTGAAACGTCGTCCCTCGGGGCCGCGTCTTGTCAAAACACAGCTTGCGGCTCGTCGGTGATGGATAGTCTGTACCCGCTTCCCACTGTCGGCAGCCGACTGGCACCCTAAACTGTGCTACCCAGCCGTCCCTGACCGACTGCCGGCCTGGCGGCCTCGAAGTACCTACGGACTTGCGGCAACCGCCGCTCGTGTCGGCGCTGGCCCGATAAACTTGTCAATCGATGCGTAAAGCGACGTATAGTCGTAGCCGCCTTCATCCTTTAGGAAATCTGAAAACTTAATCGTGCCCGCGTAGTCTGGCTCGCTAGTCACTGGTCGCGGTCGCCAAGCTGGGTAGAAGGCGACGTATCGATCGATAATCGACTCCTTCGCGGCATTAAAATACCGCATTTCAAAGTAACAGTGGACGGTGTAGGTTTTGCCGTCGCAATAGCTATAGTTAAGCGCGCTGAGTAGGTCGGTAAGGGATTTTTTTGGACCTTCCGGTGGATACTGAAAATCCAGGAGTGCTGCACGATTCTTTAATTCATCGGTGTACAGTCTCCAAGTCAAACCATCATCGACACGTAATGTAGTGGTAAAAAAGTCCCCTATTCGCACTCGCTTTTTTTTCCCGGTTGGTTGCTCGCGTTCGATAAATAGAGCGCCACGGCACGTTAAGTCGTGAATGTCGCTTCTGCTGCTGCGAATACCGATGGTCGGCGGAATGAGGTTCGATGGGATGAATTCAAATCGTGGGACTAGCGTCGCCCTCGCGATTTCAGCCTGCGCGGCCGCGACTTTGAGTTGTTCGCGAGACACGGCCAATTGATGCTCGGCGAGCTGTGTTTGCTGGTCGGCAATCCTAGTTTGCTGCCAGCCGATGTAGACTGCGAACGCGCCGCCGATTAGCACGTACACGCCAACTTGTGTGACTCGCAAAAACGGGTCATTGTCGGCGAGCCAAACCCGAAACCTGTTTAGCGGATGACGCATAAAGCCTCCTTGACAGTAATTCGACCGCGGCGGCCGGATCTTCGCAACACCCCTCTATTCCTAGTGCCGGCGTCCGGCGTCCTCGTCGCCGCCGCCGTCGACTCCGGCCAGGCCGCCGACCTTCTCGGCCGTTGGGGTGCTGCCAGCAACCAAATTTGCCCTTAGCCGGACGCAAACCTGCATCCGGGGCATTGCCGCCAAGGCATGCTCTCCAGCAAGAACTTGTCTTGACCGGTGGCAAGGCACCCGCAGTTCATCACGCCCATCGCAAGATCACGGCGCTGCCTGCAGAGCTTTGGACCGGGGGCTAAAATGAGCTTTTTGCCCGGGGCAACGCCTTGTCAAAACGCTCGTGGTTCGGAATCCTGGGTGCTGGCGGCGTCACCCGCAGGTCCGCACGTGCAAGATGCACATGGCACACAATTTTGTCCGTGCCACCAGCCCGAACCTAAGTGCGTGGCGCCCGTCCGTCTTTAATACATCGCAAGTCTTCGAGGATCTACGCCGCAGCGAGATGCTCGTGGCATTGTGCTACGGAAGCGTCGTGCCACGTAAGAAAAAGCCCGATCAACTGGGCAAGAGACAAAAACAGAGGACGGTAACTCATGGGTGTGCTGCAGAAGGAATTCGACCGCGTGTTCGAGGAGCTTTGTACGACTGATTCGCTACGAGTGATGCTCGTCCGGCGTGTCGCCGAAGCGCGAGAATTGAGCCTCACCGAAGAGCAAATTCAAACGCTAGCCAAGTCGATTAATGGCGATAGCGGCCACGATGAAGTGGAAGTGCAGTTGGACGGATTTTCGGAGGACATACGCATCACATCCGAGGATCTTGAAGCAGCCTTGAAAACACTCGAGGAGGACATGGAAGGACGCGCGGAGAAGTCAGTCCTCGCGGCTCTCGATGAACTTCCCCCCGGCGTTCTCAAATCCCTCTACGACGATCTTCCCGAGGCACTTCGGCATCGGCGCGGACTTGAATGCCAGTTCCGTGACCGCCACTTCGGCCGCTGGAAAGAGGGACTCGATCGGCTTGAAATGCTCATTATGATCGCTCAAGAATCGGGAAGCACCTACATCGAGGACCTGAATGAGGGCGGTATTGAAGAAATTGGGGAGGAAATGTCAGCCGACGATTCCGGTATGCTCAAAGCGCTCATCGGACTGCACGCTCGGGCATGCCGAATCGCGTCGGAGGCACTCTGTCTTCTTCAGGGAGGATATGCCGATGGTGCGAACGCTCGCTGGCGGTCCCTTCATGAAGTGGCCGTGACGGCTCTGTTTCTAACGCAACATGCGGGTAACATCGCGGATCGCTATATGGACCACGCCGCTGTCGAGTGCCTAAATGCGGCCGAACAGTACCAGAAGCATTGCCACACGCTTGGATACGACCCGTACACTGTCGAGGAGATGAATGAAATCAGAGCCGAGGCCGATGCCGTGATTCAGAAATATGGTCCGGACTTCAAACGCGACTATGGGTGGGCGTCACATGCTCTGGGCACTGCCGATGCGACCTTTACGAAAGTCGAGGCGGCACTTGATATGGCTCACTGGCGACCGTTCTTCAAAATGGCATGCCATAGCGTCCATGCTGGATCGCAAGCATTGAGTTTTTGCATGTCCGTCCCCACCGAAGCCCATGGGATGCTGCTTACCGGTCCAAGCAACGCAGGCTTGGCCGACCCCGGACACTCGACCGCAATATCGCTTACACTGGCTTCGGTGGCACTTCTTACCTTTCGTCCGAACTTGGACTCGCTCGTTACCTGCAAGTGCATGCAGCAACTATGTGACGATATTGGTGAAGCGTTCTTGGCCGCACATGAAGGACTAGAAGGTGAGATGAATTCCGATCCTCCGGCCTAGTAACCGCCTTGCGTTTCTATGGCACCATTCTGAGGACGACATAATTCCGTCACGTCAACCCCTCCCGCACCCTCGCCGGCATCCCGCCCGAGACGTTTGACTGTCGCCTGGGCAACCGCTGCGCCCGCCAGTGGGTCGCCCTCCGAGGAAAGCGGGCGGTTCTCCGCCTTCCGCACCTGGTCCACCGCCTTCGTCATGTGCTGCATGATGTGGAAGCGGTCGAACACGATCTTCTCCCCGGCCAGCGGCAGCGACTCCAGCGTGGCCTGCACGTACGGCTCCCACATGTCCATCGCCACCGCCTCGATCCACTAACGCTGCTGGTCCGTGTGGAACTGTCGGCCGCCGACAGTGGGAAGCGGGAACCGATTGTCCATCCCGCCAAGGCCGCAAGCTTTTTTTGGCAGGACGTAGCCCTGGCGGCAACCGGTCCATTCGAGAAATACTTGACGGGCGGGTGGCATTCTCAAAACGGGTGGCACGGCCATCTTGGCCGTGCGGAGGTGCGGGTGACCCGGCGAGCTCCCAGGACGCTGATCCAGGGACATTGTGACACGACTTGGCCTCGGCCAAAAGCCAGTTGAACCCGGCCACGAGTTCGGCTGAGCGGAGTGATCTTCAGAAACATGATCAAGTAACGTGCTGGCCTTTCGTAGGGACCTGTTGTGGTCCTCCGCTCCGCGGCAGGGCAAGCTCGGCGGACGACCGAGGAGTGCCGAGGGTCCGGAAATCGGGTCGGTTTCCAGGGCCGCGATTTCGCGGGAATTTGTCCTGCCGCGGAGCGGCGGACTACATTTTTTGCCGCAAGTGACCAAAGGTGTCACTGGCCAGGCGTCTTACTCTTAGGCGTCGGCGTGCGCGCGGCCAAGTGGGCACGACGGAGGCCGGAGCCGCGACAGGCACCCTCACCCCGGCCCTCTCCCAGGGGGAGACCGGGGCAATCGCGAAGGGAAGCGTAGTTGCCCTAAGGGAGTGCAGGGAAGCGATCGACAACCCCCTCTTTGGGGGCGCTATATCGAGGAAAATATAAAATGTCCACTTGTGAACACAAAGTCATTATACCGGTGAGACTTGCGACCCGGCGTGCGGCGCGCAAGGGCGCCTCAAACGCGCTATATCGGCTGTGGCCTGGCGGGGCCAGGGACGAAAGGCTTAAGGGCCGGGAGTTTGCCGCAATGAACAGGGGCCAGGGGGCAGGGGACAGGGGCCGGCCAGGGGCCAGGAGCCAGGGGCCAGGAGCCAGGGGCCGGAGAGAGTCCAAAAAAGTCGTAAATTGGCGGGAATAAAATGCGCCGCTCGAGCGTCTTACTTAGTGGACAGTCGTGCGCAAATGCCGGCGGCTGCCCCCGGTCGGACAAGTGCCGGCCGCGATGATCTTTGACAATTTGATGCGAGTCCAAAGCCCAAGGTCCAAAGTCCAAAGTCGGCGGACGCCGTCGCGGTGCCGCGGCTCCTGGCTCCTGGCTCCTGATCATCAGGGGGCTAACGCCCCCCGCTCGCCGATCTCCTGGCTCCTGGCCATCAGGGGGCTAACGCCCCCCGCTCGCCTGACCCCTTGAAAGGGGGGTTGCATTCAGACATTCTGTCTGAAGCGACTTAGGGCCAGTGGGCGCTGGATGGCGCAGCCAGAAGTGCCGTCTATACAAAAGGTTACAGTCCGGCTCAGCCCAAGTGCCGCGACGTAAGTCGGGAAATCCACCCCCCCCGCTTCGTATTGCCCTCAGGCCTCCTGCTCCTGGCTCCTGGCTCCTGGCCCCGCCCCCCCGCTCGCCGATCTCCTGGCTCCTGACCATCAGGGGGCTGACGCCCCCCGCTCGCCGATCTCCCTGAACCTCACTCGGGCTGCAACTGGGGGACCCGCACGAGGACCGGGGGGGACGGCGACGCGCGCTCGAGCGGCAGTCGCAGGCGGAAGATGGCCCCCCCCTGGGGACCGTTCATGGCCGAGATCTGCCCCCCGTGATCTTCCACGATCTCGCGGCAGATGGAGAGGCCGAGTCCCATGCCGTCGGGCTTGGTGGTGAAGAAGGGCTCAAAGAGCGAGGAGAGCACGTCGGGCGCGAGCCCCGTTCCGCTGTCCACGATTTCCACGACGGCGGCGGCATTGCTGACGTAGGAGCGGATGGCCGCGCGGCGACGGGACGGATCGACGGCCAGCAAGGCCTCGCCGGCGTTGGTGAGCAGGTTGACGACGACTTGCTGGAATTGGATCCGATCGACGTGGATTTGTGGCGGGGGCTGGCACAGGTCCCAGTCGAGGGTCACGCCGTGGCGGCGCAATTCGCTGGCCACGAGCTCGGCGGAATCGCGCAGCAGCCAGTTGAGATCGCACGGTTCGCGGTCGGGGAACGCCTTGGCCCCAAAGCGGCGGAGCCGCTTGAGGATCGTACCGGCCCGCTCCGTCTGACGGGCGATCTCCCCCACATAGTGCCGGAATTGCTCGGGCTGGGGGGCCGGCGACTCCTTGAGCAGGTTGGTGCAGGCCGCGGAGTAGTTCCCCAGTGCCGCCAGTGGCTGGCTGATTTCGTGGGACATGGTGGCCAGCAGGTGCCCCATGGTGCTGAGGCGGGAGGCATGGAGCAGCTCGGTTTGCTGGCTGGCCAGACGCTCCTCGAGTTGCTTGCGGTCGGTGATGTTGCGGACCAGGATGGCGACGCGACGATCGGGGAGCGAAGCCACGCGGGCCTCGAACTGGGCCGGGCCATCGGGCAACGTCAGCTCGTACTCGACGTTTTCCAAACGGCTGCCGGCCGCGAGCCGGCCGAAGGCCGCGTCGAACTTCGCGGCCACTTCGGGGGGCAGGATGGCGTGCATTTTCTGCCCCAGGAACCGCTCCGGGGGCACGTACAAGTCACTCGACTGCCCGGCGCGGTATTGTTCGATTTGTCCGGTGTCGTCCACGACAAAGTACAGGTCGGGGTAGGCCTGAAAGATGGCTTCCAGCTCCTGATTGCGTTGGAGTAGCTCTTGTTCGGCGCGCTTGCGGGCCGTCACATCGCGCGTGACCGAGAGCGCGGCGGCGACGCGGCCGGCTCCATCGAGCAGCGGCGAGGCGTGGGTTTCCATCCACCGCCGAGAGCCTTTGAGTCCGACGATTTCAAACTCCAGCACGCCCGAGAGCCCGTCGAAGATCTGCTCCACGAGCCGCTGAAAGTCGTCGCGGTACTTTTCGACGACGATGGGGTAGACGCAATGTCCCACGACCTCGGCCGCCAGTTCCGACTCGATCATCGCCAGGCCGGCCCGATTGATCGCCAGCAGGGTGCCGTTGTGGTCCAGCAGCTTCACGCACTCGGGACTGGAATCGAAGATGGCGCGAAAGCGAATTTCGCTTTCGCGGACCGCAGCCATCGCCTGCATCCGCTCGCTGACGTCCAGCGAGACTCCCAGGCAGCCGACGATTGCTCCCCGCGCGTTGCGCAGAGGTTGCAGGCGGCATTCGAGCACCAGCCCGCAGACTTGGGTCTCGTAGTGGACCGATTCACCTGCCAGGGCGCGGCGGTGGTACTGCAGGAGCGACTCGGCGTCGATCCTGCCTTGGAAGTACTGTGCCAGCGAGAGGCCGACCGTGTTTTCCGGCGTGCGGCCCATTGCCGCCAAGGGCCTGCCCAGTTCCAGCGTGATTTGCTGCTGGGTGTCTACGGTCCAGACGACCGCCGGCAACTGCTCGAAAATGAGCCGCAACCGGTCTTCGCTCTCCCGCTGTCGTTCCCAGCGGTTGCGTGCGCTGTGGATCAAAGCGGCGCACGTTTCCAGCAGCGGCGCCAGTCGATCGACCACTGACTGTTCGTAACCTCCCGGCCGATTGGCCAAACCGACAATGCCGATCAATTCCCCCATCCAGTTCAACGGGATCCCCAGAAACGCAGACAGGGGCGGATGACCGGTTGGCAAAACGCTCTCGATCAGCGGCGGCGCATCGGCGATCGAAGGGGTCATTTCATCGATCGCCCGTGCCAGCAGGGAGCCCCACAGTTCCCGCTCCATGCGCAGCGCAAGCGGTGTGCATCGAATGGCTGCCGGGCTTTCGCCGTCCACTTCGGCCGTGGCGCGTATCACCAGCGAGGGGACTTCGCCCGGTCGGGAATACACTTCTCCCAGGAAGGCATACGAACTCCCTGTCAACCGCAGCAATGCACTCAGCGCCTCCTCGTGCTGCCGCTGGATGTCCGCTCCGGTAATGATCTGTCGCTGGAGGGCAACCGTTGCCTGAAGGATTTCAAGTGCTGCGTCTTTCTCGGAGTTCATTCACAATACTCGGCTTTCGCTAAAACGGCTGACGGTTGGAATGCAGCGGGTCCATCAGATTAACCTGTGCAGGCAGCGGGCGGAACGCCGATCCCGCGGCCCGGCGGATCAGCCGGGTCGCGCCGGGTGAGCTTGCTGACCGGTCGTGATGGTTGCGCTGGTTGCACCAGCTTGCTGGCGATTTTGGACGGGCCGTGGTCCCGGCGAAGCGGGCGGCTGGGCCACCCCTTCGACCACGGGGCATACGGAATGCCGCAGGACTTTGCGGCCCGTCAGAAGTGACCTAACCTTTCTTGCCCCAACACTCTGCGCGGGGATCGTGTCAACGACTGGCCGCCGCACCAAGGCTGGCCGGCCGGGGACGCGCCAGGCGCAGCGGTCGGGAGAGGAAGCAGTACGTGGTTGCCATCCATCCCAGAGCGATCCTGAAGGCTCAAATGCCCGCTGCACTGGCGGCTGCGGCCTGCGCTGCGCTGGGGTTGATGTGGGTCGTCGAGCCGGCCATTGCTCCCTTCTGGGCGGCCCGGCTCGGTCTGGCAGTGCTGGGAATCACGTCGTGCGCCGGCGTGCTGTGGCTGGCCTGGAATTCACAGCGGCAGGCGACCGACGAGGCGGGACGCTTCTTTGAGCTGCTCGCGCAGCTTAACCCGGTCGAAGTATCTCCCAATTCCGTTCTGGAGGCCCTTCCGCACGTGGACGAGGACAACCCGTGGCAGCCAGTATTTGACAAACTGCGGAGTTGCTTCCAAACCATGGCGGATCGCGAAGCGGCAGCCGATACGGCGCGAGCCGGCGCCGAAGTGCGTGCCCGCCGCATCGCCGCCGAGCGCGACCAGATCAAGGACATTCTGGCCGGCCTGGCCGATGCCGTGCTGGCGGTCGATCAGTATGGTGAGATTACGCTGGCCAACCCCAGCGCGCAGCAACTACTCGGCATCGACAGCCTGGATCTGGAACACGCGGCACTCGGTCGGCTGAACCGCTGCCAGGAGCTGATCGGTTTGCTCAACGAGACGCGTCGGCGGAAGGCGGTGACGCAGCGCAGCGGCGAGGTGGCGATTACCGATGAGGAAGGAACGACCGCATGGTACCGGATCGCCTGCCGGCCGCTGATGGGGCGCAACGAGCCGGTGGCACAGGACAGGGCGACCAATCACGGGGCGGTGGCGGTGCTGACCGATATCTCGGGCCTCAAGGCGGTGCAAAAGCGGAATGCGGAATTTGTTTCGGCCGCCAGCCACGAGATGAAAACGCCGCTGGCGAGCATCCGGGCCTACTTGGAACTGCTGGAAGACGGCGATGCGGCCACAGATGCCGAGCGGGACGAGTTTTTCGGGATCATCCGCAGCCAGACAGATCGCCTGCAACGGCTGATCGAAAACCTGCTCAATTTGGCGCGAATCGAAGCGGGGGTCGTAAATGTGCAGAAGGAAGCTCGCTCGCTCAACGAGCTGCTGACAGAGACTTACAATCTGCTCGCGCCCACCGCGGAACAGAAAGACATCGTGCTGACGACCGATTTGAGCCCGCTCTATCTGGGCGTTCTGGCGGATCGCGACACGCTGCTCCAGGCGGCGATCAATTTAGTTTCCAATGCGGTGAAGTACACGCGCCCCGGCGGCAGCGTGGTCATTCGCAGCCGGCTGGCCGACCAGGAGGTGATCTTTGAAGTGGAAGACACCGGAGTCGGGCTGTCGCCGGACGACTGCAAGAAAGTCTTCGAGAAGTTCTATCGGGTCGCAAAAGACAAAGACATGGCGACGGGAACAGGGCTGGGACTGCCGCTGGTCAAGCACATCGTCGAGGACATTCATGGTGGGCGGATTGACGTGAATAGTCGTCCGGGAATCGGCAGCACATTCCGCATTTCCTTGCCTGGGGTGGCGCAGATTAGTGCGTAGGCGAAGTGAGACTGGAGACAGGAGACAGAAGACAGGGAACGAGACCCTGATTCGACCACAGCCCCAATCGAGAGTGCCTGATGCCCAAACGAATCCTTTTGTGCGACGACGAGATCCACATCCTCCGCGCCGCGGAATTCAAGTTCCGCCGCGCCGGTTATGAGGTTCTGTGCGCCAACGACGGCGAAGAGGCCTGGGAGTTGATCCAGCGGCACACTCCCGATGTAATCGTCACCGACTGCCAAATGCCGCGGCTGAACGGGCTGGGTTTGGCCGAGCGGATTCAGGGAAATGCAGCTACGGCCCACATTCCAGTGATCATGTTGACGGGCAAGGGATTTGAGTTGTCGTCGCGCGAATTGAAAGAGCACTATGGCATCCGGCTGCTGCTCGGCAAGCCGTTCAGTCCGCGCGAGCTATTTCAGCACGTGGAGAGCGTGCTGGGGCTCGGGGCGCCCCCGGCCACACATGCGTCGAATCTTACTCAATTGTTGTAGTGCGACGATGGTGAGCGAAAGGGGCTCATGATGAAACTGCCAACCGAGGTCTTTGGCGATGTGATGGTCGTACACACTCCCGAAGAGTTAGGCGGAGACCGGTCGGAGAATCTCGAGTCGTTCCTGACCGCGCTCGACCGGCCCAACGTGGTGATCGACCTGGACGGCACGGAAACGATCGATAGTGCCGGGCTGGAAGCGATCCTCAACGCCCAGGAGGCGCTGCGGAGCATGCAGGGGGATTTGAAGATCTCCACAGGCAATATCGTCAACCGCAAGATTTTGGAGATCACGCGGATCGATCAACAGCTTGAAGTGTATGAAACCGTTCTCGAGGCGGTGCGGAGTTTTGTGTAGGAAAGTTTTGTGTTTTGTGGTTTGTAATTGAAAATACGAAACACCAAACACCATACACACCATCGTCATCAATCTATGAGCGCCACAGCCACTACCGCCGGTCCCAAACGCCTGGGGAACATCCTGGTCGAGCGCGGCTACGCGACGATCGACCAGATCCAGCAGGCGCTGGAGGTGCAGCAGCGGAACGGCAAAGGGAAGCTGCTGGGGGAAATCCTCGTCGATCTGGGGCACTGTGCCGAAGAGCACATCACCGAGTGCCTGGCGACGGTCTATAGCGTCCCCTACGCCAAGCTCGAGCCGCGGCTAGCCGATCCGCGGATCGTCGACGTGCTGCCTCGGGAGTACATCGAAAAGAACCTGGTTTTTCCGCTGTTCCGCATTCGCGAGACGTTGACCGTTGCCGTCACCGAGCCGAGCAACCTCTTTCTGCTCGACGAAATCCGCAGCCTGACGCGGATGGACGTGCAGATCGTCTCCACGACGAGCAAAGACCTCCGGCGGATGATCACCACGCTGCCGGACTCCAAGACGTTCGTCATCGACGACATCATCGAGGACCAGGAGCACGCCGAGGTCACGCTGATCGAGGACGCCATCGAGGACATCAGCGACGCGACCGAAGTCGCCGGCCAGTCGCCGGTGATCCGGCTCGTCAACTACATGATCTACAACGCGGTTCGCGAGGGGGCCAGCGACATTCACATCGAGCCGGCCGAACGCTGCACGCGCGTCCGTAACCGGATCGACGGCAAGCTCTACAAGTCGCTGGAAGTGCCGCTGCACCTGCTCTCCGCCATCACCAGCCGCATCAAGATCATGGCCTGCCTGGACATCAGCGAGCGGCGGCTGCCTCAGGACGGCCGCGTCCACGTCATGCTCGACGGCCGCAAGATCGATCTCCGCGTGAGCACGTTTCCCAGCAACCGCGGCGAAAAGACGGTGATTCGCGTCCTGGACACCCGCGCCGTCTCGCTCAACCTCCGCGATCTCGGTTTCGGCGAGGACGTCCTCGCCCAGTTCCAGAACTGCATCCAGGCGCCCAACGGCATTGTGCTGGTCACCGGACCGACCGGCAGCGGCAAATCGACGACGCTTTATGCGGCCCTGGCCGAAATCGCCTCGATGGAAAACAACATCTGCACCGTCGAGGACCCGATCGAATACCACCTCCCGCTGATCAACCAGTTTCAGGTGCAGGAGCGCGTCGGGTTGACCTTTTCCAAGGCACTTCGCACGCTGTTGCGGCAAGACCCCGACGTGATCATGGTCGGCGAGGTGCGCGACGAGGAGACCGCCCGCACCGCCATCCAGGCGGCACTCACCGGGCATCTCGTCTTGAGCACGCTGCACACCAACGACGCCCCCAGTGCCGTCACGCGGCTGGTGAACATGGGGGTCGAGCCGTACTTGATCAGCGCGGCACTCAACATGATCCTGGCACAGCGGCTGGTGCGCAAAGTGTGCCTCAAATGCCGCGAGGCGTACGATCCGCCGCGGCAGCTCAAGCGGACGCTGGAGAAGATGGGCTACCCGATGGACCGATTTTATAAAGGGGTGGGCTGCCGCAAATGCCGCAACACAGGTTACAGCGGCCGGCTGGGTGTACACGAGATCCTGGTGATCAACGACGAACTGCGGGACTCGATCGTGGCTGGCGCATCCATCGCCGATATTCGCCGGCTGGGACTGGCGGCGGGGATGATTACGCTGCGGCACGACGGTTTTCGCAAGGTGCGCGAGGGGCTGACGACCGTGGAAGAAGTGATCCAAATTTCCGGCGACTTCGGCTCGCTGCTCGATAAGCGCGTCACTGTGCCCGAAGAAGTGGCGGCCGTGTGAGACAGCGAGCCAGCAGTCAGGAGCCAGCAGTCAGGAGCCAGGAGTCAGGAGCCAGGAGTCAGGAGTCAGAGAACAGGATCTGACCTCCGACCCCCGACCTCCGACCTCCGACCTCCGACCTCTGACCTCCGACCTCTGACCTCTGACCTCTGAACCCTGAACCCTGAACCCCGCCGCCATGTCCGCCATCATCTTCGACTACAGAACCCGCGATGTCCTCGGCAAAGTTCACGAGGGGACGATTGAGGCCGAGAATCGCGATGATGCGGCCGCTCGGCTCCGTCGCGACGGAATGCAAATCCTCGAGTTGGAAGAGGAAGACGACGGGCTGCAACTTTTCCCGCCGCGCATTCGGGCCAGCGACATCATCTACGCCACCAGCCAGCTCGCCGTGATGGTGGACACGGGCATCACGCTGTCGGTCGCCCTGGAGAGCATCGCGCAGCAGGAGTCCAACCGCACGCTCAAGCAGGTGCTGATGGACCTCAAGAGCCAGGTCGAGTCGGGCGAAGATTTCTCGACGGCCCTCTCACGCTTTCCTCAGCACTTCGACAAGACCTACATCTCGCTGATCAAAGCCAGCGAGCACACCGGCACGCTCGGCCAGATGCTCGACACGATTGCCGAGTATCAACGCAAGCAACTCGAGACGCGGCAAAAAGTCCGCGCGGCCTTGGCCTACCCGGCGGTGATGCTGGTCCTGGCGATCGGCGTGACGATTTTCCTGCTTACGTACGTGTTGCCCAAGTTCCAGCCCCTCTTCCAGCGGAAGGGAGTCACGCTGCCGATGATGACGCGGTTCCTGATGGGCGCGTCGCACGTGCTGATCGACTACTGGTATCTGTGGGTCTTGGCGGCAATCGCGGCGGCAGTCGCGTACTTCGTGGCCCGTCGCACCGAGGAAGGACGAAGGTTCTTTCACTGGCTAAAGATCAGCGTGCCGCTGCTCGGGCCGCTGAATCGCAAGGTGATCCTCAGCCGCAGCGTGCGAACCCTGGGGACGATGGTGGCGGCCGGCGTATCGATGCTCGACTGCATCAAACTGGCGGCAGAAGTGTCCGGCAACTACTACTACGAGCAAATCTGGCTCGGCGTCTTGGATCGGATCACCCAGGGCGAACGGATCGCCGACTCGCTTCGCGGCAATCCCCTCTTCCCGCCGACGCTCGTCCAGATGATCAACTCGGGGGAAGAGACCGCCAAGCTCGACGCAGTGCTCGCCAAAGTGAGCGTCTATTACGACCGGGAGGTAGAAACCTCGATCAAGGCCACCACCAGTCTGATCGAGCCGCTGCTGATCGTGGTGATGGGCGCGGTCGTCGGCAGCATTGCGATGGGACTGCTCTTGCCGATCTTCTCGCTGAGCAGGCCGACGTAGGCGAGATCAATCGTAGGACGGCCTTTCCAGGCCGTCGCTGTGGACGGCCTGGAAAGGCCGTCCTACTTCTTAACTTACAGTCCCGGAGTCAATCGCCCGCGGCGAGAGCGGCGTTCGGCACGCAGGCGGGCCCGGCGGCGAATCTCACTCGGCTTTTCATAGTACTCGCGGCGGCGCATCTCCTTCTTGATGCCGCTGCGCTCGACGAGCTTGCGGAAGCGGCGAACCGCCTCCTGAATGCTTTCGCGATCACGAACAACGAGCTTGACCATCTGGCCTCCTATACGGGGGGTCGGTACCCACTCAAGTGCTTATGCCAACAGCCCTTGAAGAGCCTCGTAGTTTAGCAAACGGGGCTCTGGGCTGTCCAGGGGGTGCGCACACGCGCCACCCGCCAAACTTGCCTATCCTCTCACATCGGTCCGCCGTGCCCGACAAATTCACCTTGTCCCCCGATGCCCTTTCGGCTACTGATACGCGGCCTTTGTAGCCGGCCGGCGGGATTCCCCGTGAGCGGCTAGTTTCGTCCTGGAATGGGAGGCGGAAGGGATGATGTCGCTGGTGATCGGTACTCGCTCTCACGCAGGTTTTCACTACCCGCTGACCCTGGCTGGAATCCTCTGGCTGATTGCGGGAGGAGCGGCCACCGCGCAGCGGAACTCCTTGCCAGAAGCGAGCCCGCCGCCGGGAGCACAGCCGCTGACCCCCAGCACGCCCCACAGCAGCCAGCGGCAGATCGTCGCGGCCGTGGAAATCCTCGGCGTTCCCCCACAGCGTCACCAGGAAGTCCACAAGCACCTGCACACCAAGAGAGACCGGGATTTCGATCCGGAAGAGGTTCAGGGGGACGTGCGGCGGCTGCACGGCTCGGGCCTCTATCGAGACGTCAAGACGTTCAAGCGCGACACGGAAACTGGCATCGTCGTGATCTATCAGCTCTTTGAGCGACCGCGGATTCGCTCGGTCAAGCACCTCGGCAACCGCGGCATCAGCGACAAAAAGCTGAGCAAGGAGCACGGGCTCAAAAAGGGCGATCCGCTCAGTTCGTTCGAGACCGAGAACGCCCGCCGCGTGATCGAGGACCTCTATCGCCGCAGCGGTTTTCCCAAGGCGACGGTCACGATCCTGGAGGGCAATCAAGCCGGCGATCAGAACGTGATCTTCGTGATCAGCGAAGGGCAGCTCCAGCGAATCAAGGACGTCGAGTTCGAAGGAAACCGGATCGCTGACGACGGCCGGCTCAAGACCCAGATCGACTCCAAGCCCGGCTACTTCTGGTACTTCATTCGCGGCAAGGTGGATCGCGAGAAGATCGACCAGGACGTGCGGAAGCTGACCGCCTACTACCGCAGCCTGGGCTTCTTCAGCGCCCGCATCGGCCGCGAGCTGGTGTTCGACGACAGCGGCAAATGGCTGACGATCAAGTTCATCATCGACGAAGGGCCGCGGTACGTCGTGCGGAACGTGACGATCGAGGGATTGACGAAGTTCCGCCAGGAGCCGCTGCTGGCCAACATGAAGCTCAAACGCGGCGAGTTCTTCAGTCAGGACGACATGCTCCGCGATCAGGCGCTGCTGACCGACCTCTACGGCGGCATCGGGCACGCCTTTGCGGACATCGAGCCGCAGCCGCGATTTCTCGAAGAGCCGGGAGAATTGGATCTGGTTTACCAGGTCAAGGAGGGAGACGTATTCCACGTCGGCAACATCAACGTCCACATCAAAGGCGATTTCCCGCACACCCGCGAGACGGTGATCCTCAACCGGCTGTCGCTGCGGCACGGCGACCTGGTCGATATGCGTGAAATCCGCAACAGCGAGCGGCGCCTCAAGGCGTCGCAACTGTTCATCGCCAATCCGACCGAAGGGGATCCGCCGCGGATCGTCGTCAAGCCGCCGCCGCTCGACTCGATTCGCACGCTCGCCTCGCGCCGCGCTCCCGAAGTGACCGTTCGCGCTCAGAATCCAGAAGAGTCCCTGCCGCAGGAAAGCCCGCCGCCCGCCGTGCGGCGCTCGATTTACGACGATCCGCCGCCAACGACGCCAAACTACGGCCCACGGCCGCTCCGCTAGATGCGCTGGTCCGATCGTCCTCCCGCGGACCGATCGGACGGCCCCAACCAGGAACGACTCCTTGACCCAGTCCGCCGCGAAGCCGATTCTCCTGGCCTGCCTGCTGGCCGCAGTCGGCGGCTGCGCCGCCCTAGCGCCGCGAGACCAACTCCCCGGGCTGACGCCGCCGGTCGTCGAAGTGCCGCCAACCGTAGAACGGAATTCATTCCGTTCCGAAGATTCATCGAACGGAATGAATTCCGTTCTACCTCCGGCTGGTCACGAAGGATGGGACAATGCTCTGTCGGCCGCCACTACCATCCGCGGACAGACGCCCCAGTACGACGCGCCGCCGCCGGGCAGCTATCCCGGATATGGTTACGCCGGCGGCAATTCGCTGGACAATTCCGCTCCTGGCAACAGCGACCTGACCCGTCAGCCGATGGCCGCCTCCGACGCCACGGCTCAAAGTGGTCCACTCGCTCCGCGAGTGGATGGACAGGCTGGAAGCCTATCCTACGGCGCTGGCCAGCCGGTCAATGCGTTTCAGCCCGGCGTGCTGCCGCCGGCGCCTCCCCCGGGGGCTTATCCGTTCGACCCTGCTGCCGCCGGTGCACAGCCCTTCGAAGTTCCCCCGACGGTCCCCCTCGCGCCGGACCAAATTTTTTCTTCGCCGTCGGACCTCGATGTCTTCGTCGAAGAAGCGCGGACCGGCCGCTTCTCCTTCGGCGTGGCGGTCAACTCCAACAACGGC
>DATKDU010000015.1:0-5691 GCA_035512595.1 Pirellulaceae bacterium | reverse complement strand
ATCGGACTGTTTGTCGAAGCGGCCGATGATGCCCGCGAGTTTTTTATCGGCGGCACCAAGGTCGGCACGTTCGGCGCGTTCCCGCCGGAGTATCGCAGCGGCCTGGGCGAAACGACGCGCTTTCCGGTCAAGGCCGACGCGATCGACTTCGGCAAGGACAACGTCGTCGCGATTCGCGTCTGCATCAACCAGTCGCGAACCGGATTCAACGTCGCCGCGCCGGTGCTGTTTGCCGGCGATCAGGCGATCCGCCTGGCCGGCAAGTGGGAAGCTCGCAATGGCGACGATTGGGCCGGTGGCGAGGCGGCCGCGATCGCCGTGGAAGCCTTTGCCAAGGTCGAATCTGCCGCCGACGTCGAAGCCGCGCTCAAGAAGATCGCCGGCGATGCCGGTCCGCTTCCCCCCGCCGCGGCACTGGCGACGATGAAGACCCCCGATGACCTGCGGGTCGAGCTGCACCTGGCCGAGCCGCACATCGGCCAGCCGCTGTCGATGAAGTGGGACTCGCGCGGCCGGTTATGGGTCGTCAACTATCTTCAGTATCCCAACCCGGCGGGGCTGAAGATGGTCAGCCGCGACAAGTTCCTCCGCAGCGTCTACGACAAGATCCCGCTCCCCCCGCCGAACCACTTTCCCGGCGCAGACAAGATCACGATCCACGAAGACACCGACGGCGACGGCCAGCTCGACAAGCACACCACGTTTGTCGAAGGGCTGAGCCTCGTCACCAGCTTCGCCTTCGGCAAAGGGGGCGTGTGGGTCCTCAACCCGCCGTACCTCCTCTTCTACGGCGATGCGGACGGCGACGACAAACCGGACGGCGATCCGGTCGTCCACCTGGAAGGTTTTGGCCTGGAGGATTCGCACAGCATCACCAACCACCTCCGCTTTGGCCCCGATGGCTGGCTCTACGCCACGCAAGGGAGCACCGTCACCGGCGACGTGAAACGCCCCGGCGACAAAACGGTGGTCCACTCGCTGGGCCAGCTCGTGTGGCGCTATCATCCCGAGCTCAAGAAGTATGAAATCTTTGCCGAAGGGGGAGGCAATTCCTTCGGCGTCGAGATCGACGCCAAGGGGCGCATCTACAGCGGCCACAACGGCGGCAACACCCGCGGCTTTCACTACGTCCAAGGAGGCTACTACCAGAAAGGCTTCGGCAAGCACGGCGCTCTCTCGAACCCCTACACGTTCGGATACTTCGAGGCGATGGCCCATCACGATGTGCCGCGGTTCACGCACACGTTCGTGATCTACGACGGCGGCTCGCTGCCGCAAAATTACCGCGGCAATCTGTTCGGCGTCGCGCCGCTCTTGTCGCACGTCGTCACCAGCGAGGTCATGACCGACCGCTCGTCGTTCAAGACGAAGGATGCCGGCCATGCGCTCGCGTCGAGCGACCCGTGGTTCCGCCCGGTCGATATCCAGGTCGGTCCCGACGGGGCGCTGTACGTCGCCGACATGTACGAGCAGCGGATCGACCACGCCAGCCACTACCAGGGGCGGATTCATACCCAAAGCGGCCGCATCTACCGCATTTTGGGCCTGACCGACGACGTGCTGCCGAAGTTTGACCTGGCGAAGATGAGTGACGGCGAGCTCGTCGATCTGCTGGCCCATCCAAACAAGTGGTTCCGGCAGCAGGCGCAGCTCGAACTCCAGCATCGCGGCAAGAATGCCGAGCTGGCAGCGGCAGTGGAAGCGAAGTTGAATGCCGCCACGGGCCAGCCGGCGCTCGAATACTTCTGGGCCTACAGCACGGCCAGCGGCGGCCTGACCGACGAGCAGACGCTGCGTGCCATCACGCATGCCGATCCGCATGTGCGGCTGTGGGCCATTCGGCTGGCGTGCGACGACGGGCAAGTCGGCAGCGACCTCGCACAGAAGCTGGCCGAGCTTGCCTATCGCGAGCCGCACGTGGAGGTCCGCAGCCAGCTCGCCTGCTCCGCCCGCCGGTTGGCGGCGGCCCAGAGCCTGGCGATCGTCAAAAACCTGGCTCAGCGGAGCGAGGATGCTGCCGACATTCACATACCGCTCCTGGTGTGGTGGGCCATCGAAGCCAAGGCGGACGCCGATCGCGATGCGGTGCTGGCGCTGTTTGCCGACAAAGCGTTCTGGTCGCAGCCGTTGGTGGACAAGCATCTGGTCGAGCGGCTGATGCGGCGGTATGCATCGACCGGGGCTCGCAAGGACCTGGTAACTGCCGCGAAGCTGCTGGAGCTGGCCCCATCGAAAGAACATGCCGGCAAGCTGATGGCGGGCCTCGAATCAGCCTACGAAGGCCGCTCGCTGGCCAATCTGCCGCCGGAGCTCGTTGCCGCGATGACCAAGGCCGGCAGCAGCTCGCCAACTTTGAAGCTGCGTCAAGGCGATCCGCAAGCGGTCGCCGACGCCCTGAAACTGATCGCCGACGACAATGCGGATGTCGCTCGGCGGCAGCAGTTCATCGGCATCTTCGGGGCGATCGGCCAGCCATCGTGCGTGCCCGTGCTGCTCAAGATCGCCAAGGAGTCGCGCAACGACACGCTCCGCTCCGCGGCACTCGGCTCGCTGCAAGCCTACAAAGACGACTTGATCGGCCGCGAGCTGATCGCGCTTTACGGCAATCTGTCCGACGAGGTGCGTGCCGTGGCCCAGTCGGTCCTCGCCACTCGCCTTACCTGGTCGCAGCAGTTCATCGCGGCCGTCGAAGCGGGCCAGATCGAGAAGCGGACGATCGATGAGTCAATCGTTCGCAAGCTGCTGTTGCACAACTCGCCCGACTTCGCGCGGCTTGTCAAGAAGCACTTCGGCGAGCCGGCCGGCCGCTCCCCCGACGAAATCCGCCAGCAGATCGACAAGCTGACCGCGACCATCGGCACCGCGTCGGGCAATCCCTATCAAGGCAAAAAGCTGTTCGGCGAAAGCTGCGGCAAATGCCACATCCTCTTTGAGCAAGGGGGGAAGATCGGCCCCGATCTGACCAGCTACAAGCGGGACGACCTCCGCGGCATTCTGCTCAGCGTCGTCAACCCGAGCGCCGAGATTCGCGAGGGGTATGAAAACTATCTGGTGCGGACGCTCGACGGCCGGACCCTGACCGGCTTCATCGCCGACCAGGACCCGCAGGTGGTCGTCATCAAGGGGGCCGACGGGCAGATGATCCCGGTGGCCCGCGACGACATCGAGGAGATGCGGGCCCAGCCGGTGTCGCTAATGCCGGATAACGCGCTGAAGGATTTTTCCGATCAGCAGATTCGCGACCTGTTCGCCTACCTGCGTTCGACGCAGCCGCTGCCGTAGGACAGGTTTTCAACCTGTCCCATGACAAGCGGAAGCGAAAGGAAGGACAGGACAGGTTGGAACCTGTCCTACAGTCCCATTGACCCTATTTGCTTGCCGCTTCTATACTTGCGCATCGGCGGCAGCTTCCCTTTTCAGCGCCTTGGCGCGGCAAATCATGAGCGAACGGACCCACCGGCACGAACTCGAAAAGAACATTCTGGCCGATTGGCTGGCCGACAAGATCGAAATTCTAAGGCCGTATGGCACGCAGCTCGCCGTTGGCGGCCTGGTTGCGGCGGCGGTCCTCGTGGGCGCGATCTATTACTTCTCGCGGACCGACACGGTCGCCCCCCGCGCCTGGCAGGCGTACTTTGCCGCGTTCGGCGAACCCAAGGTGGCCGACGCACTCAAGCTGGCCTACGAGAAAAAAGAGTACGAGGGAACGACCGCCGAGCTGTGGGCTCGCCTGTCGTATGCCGACCAGCGATTCCAATTCGCGTCGGTGCAAGGGGGCCAGGATTCGCAGGAAGCCAAGACCGCCCTGGCGGATGCCGAAAAAGCGCTGATGGAGATTGTGGACAAGACCAGCGATCCAATGCTGCTGGCCCGCATCCGCTTCACCTTGGCCCGCGTCTACGAATCGCAGCACAAACCCAACAAGGCCCGCGAGTTCTACCAGCAGATCGTCGAAGCGGGCAAAGAGACCGCGCTGGGCAAGCGGGCCGCCGCGGCGATTACGCGATTGGATCCCAGCGGCGAGACGACGGCGGTCCTGGCCTGGCTGGCCGAGCAGAAGCCGGTCATCAGGCCCCCCGGCGGCAGCAATCCTTTCTTGGATGGCTTTGGGAGCCAGTTCGGCGGCGGATTCGGCCAACAGCCGACCTTGCCCGAGCGACCCAACTTGAGCCTCCCCGGCACTGGCTCCCCCTTCAGACCCAGCGGCAGCGGCGACATCGACTTCGGCCGCGACGATCCACTGGGGACGAAAGGGACCGAGCCGGAAGGAACCGCCCCCGATCTGAACGCACCCCAGGGCGGCGAGCCGGCGACGAAGGGCGGCGAGGAAAAAGCATCCGACGAGAAACCGGCGGAACCGGCGAAGCCAGCCGACGAGAAGCCGGCAAGTGATAAGACTGAGTAAGCCGGCGATTTTTTAACCGCGGATCGCGCGGATGTACGCGGATTGTTGGCAGCGCCCATCCGCGTTCTCTGCGTCATCCGCGGTTCATCATGACCTTCGGCGAACTATCCACTGAGCCCACCGAGTTGGTCGTTACCCCTGACGAACAGGGGGAGCGGCTCGACGCCTTTCTGGCCAGGCACTTCGCCAGGCACAGCCGCGTGCAGATGCGCAAAGTCATCAGTGCCGGCGGCGTCACGGTCGATGGGAGCGGCTGCAAGGTTTCTTACCGGCTCAAGGCGGGGCAGCGGGTGGCGATCGTCCTGCCAAGCATGCCGGCCGCCGGCTCCAACCCGGAAAACATCCCGCTCGACATTCTCTACGAGGATGAGTTTCTGCTGGCGGTCAATAAGCCGCCGGGAATGGTCGTCCATCCGGCCCGCGGCCACTGGTCGGGCACGCTGACCAGCGCCTTGGCCTTTCATTTCCAGCATCTCAGCCAGGCGGGGGGCGCCCATCGCCCCGGCATCGTCCATCGCCTCGACCGCGATACGAGCGGCGTCCTCGTCGTCGCCAAGACCGACACCGTTCACTACGCCCTGGCCGAGCAATTCTCGGAGCGAACCACCGAGAAAGAGTATTTCGCGATCACCGCCGGCGTTCCCGACCGCGACCGCGACCGGATCGACCAGCCCATCGGCATTCACCCTTACCAGCGGGAGAAGATGGCCATTCGCGCGGGGCACAGCACGAGCCGCGACGCGGCGACCTTTTATGAAGTGCTGGAGCGGTTCGACGGCTTGGCGGCGGTGCGGGTGCTCCCCAAGACGGGTCGCACGCACCAGATCCGCGTCCACCTGGCGCACGCCGGCATTCCCGTGCTGTGCGACAAGCTGTACAGCGGCCGCCGCCAGATCACCCGCGGCGAAATCCGCCGAGACGGGCTCGACACCGAACTGCTCCTTTCGCGCCAGGCGCTCCACGCCGCACGGATCAAGCTCACCCATCCGGAAACCGGCGTGCCTATCGAGTTTGCTGCCCCGCTCCCCGCCGACTTACAGCTCGTCCTGGCCGAGCTGCGGCAGTACCGGCCCGCACGCGCCTAGCGCCCACGGGCGAAGCACTTTTGATCGATCGTCCACTACCATGTCGTTCGACCGCGGGGTTAGCCCGCATTTCTCACCGCCCCGGTCATGATGAGTGGATTTGGGCCGACTGACAGTTTCGCAGGGGCGAGATAGTCCAACGGCGGGCTGTGGCGCGGGGGGTGGGCGGAGGTGGAGGCCAGTTTTTGACCTGCGGCGCGG
>DATKDU010000014.1:0-2370 GCA_035512595.1 Pirellulaceae bacterium | reverse complement strand
CGTCGATGACTTTGCCGTGCACGTCGGTCAGGCGGAAGTCGCGGCCGGCATAGCGGTAGGTGAGCCGCGTGTGGTCGAAGCCCAGGAGTTTGAGAATCGTCGCGTGCAGGTCGTGGACGTGGACAGGGTTTTCGACCGCCTTGAAGCCGAACTCGTCGGTCGCGCCGTAGGTCTGGCCTCCCTTCACGCCCCCGCCGGCCAGCCACGTCGAAAAGCCCCAGTGGTTGTGGTCCCGGCCGTTGATCTTGCCGGCATTCGCGCCGGCCTGCGGCAATTCGACGGTCGGCGTGCGGCCGAACTCGCCCCCCCAGATGATCAGCGTCTCCTCGAACAGGCCGAGCCGCTTGAGGTCGGTGATCAGGGCCCCGATCGCCCGGTCGCACTGGCCGGCCAGGCGGCGGTGGTTGACCTCGATGTCGTCGTGGTTGTCCCACGGCTGCCCCTCGCCGTGCCACACCTGGACGAAGCGGACGCCCCGCTCGATGAGCCGGCGGGCAATCAAGATCTGGCGGGCCTGAGTGCCGGGACCATAGGCGTCGAGGACATGCTGCGGCTCGCGGCTGACGTCGAATGCCTCGGCCGCTTCGCGCTGCATGCGGAAGGCCAGCTCGAAGCTGTGGATGCGGGCTTCCAGCGCGGGGTCATTACCGCGAGCGTCGAGATGATTCTTGTTGAGCGCGGCAAGCGCGTCGAGCTGGCGGCGCTGGGCGGTGCCGGTGAGCCACTGATTGCGGACGTTTTCGACGAGCCGATCGACGCTGGTGTGCTCCGTGTTGACGTGTGTCCCCTGGAAGACGCCGGGGAGGAATGCCGACTGCCAGTTCTGCGTTTCCTGGATGGGGTAGCCGCCGGGGCACATGGCGATGAAGCCGGGGAGGTTCAAGTTTTCGGTCCCCAGGCCGTAAGTGAGCCAGGAGCCCATGCTGGGGCGGACGAGGCGCGACTCGCCGCAGTTCATGAGCAGCAGCGACGGCTCGTGGTTGGGGACGTCGGCGTGCATCGAGCGGATGACGGCCATGTCGTCGATGTGCTGGGCCGTGTGGTGGAACAGCTCGCTGACTTCGATGCCCGACTGGCCGTATTTCTGCCATTTGAACGGGGAGGCGAAGGCGGCGCCGGTCTTGCGCTCGGTGGCCAGGTTCTCCGTCGGCAGCGGTTTGCCGGCGTACTTATCGAGGCTCGTCTTGCGGTCGAACGTATCGACGTGGCTGGGGCCGCCGTTCATGAACAGGTGGATGACCCGTTTGGCCTTGGCGGGGAAATGCGGCGGTTTTTCGGCCAGTGGATTGTGATAGCCGCCGGGCTCGGCGTCGGCCGCGGCAGTCTGACTCGTCAATAAACCGCCGTCCGCCAAAACACCCGCTAAACCAAGCATGCCCAGGCCGATCCCGGAGCGGCGGAGAAGCTCGCGACGGGAGAGGGAGGCCGTTGCGGATTGCGGAGGGCGGAGGGCGGAGTGAGGCATTGGCAGGCTTGGTGGCTATGCGGGTGGCGGGATTTCAAGCTGCTGGCAAATCATTCGCGCGGTTCTATTGACGATTTCCCGATGTCTCGGCACGGCGGTTTGCTTGCCGTTGGCCTGGTTTTGCCAAATCGAATGCGAGCTACCTTCCCGGACAAACCGACAACCATGTCGCCTCAAATGCTTTAGCAGCTCTGTCCGTTTCACGTGGTGACCGCCTCGGGAACGATTTTGACCTGGGCGGCTGCTGACAGCAGCAGGTGGATTGGTTCTTCTAGATCCGCCTCAGCAGCCGTGGCTGCCGGATTGGGGAGCGGAAGCGGCTGATGCTGTAGGAGCGTCGTTTCCGCCATGTCCACGAGCGCACCGGCGAGTTGCCGCCTCGCTTCTTCGAGGTCACGGCCGCAAGAAATGGCGCCCGGAAAGTCCAGCACTTCCGCATGAACGCCATCAGGCTCAAACTTGTACATGGCCTTGTAAGAAATCATGCAGAACCTCCTATACTAGTCAATATACATCCCCTCATTCGTCAGCAGCAGAAGTTGGGCGTATTGCTCGATGGGGGTGAGCTTGATTTCGCTGGACATTTCGGCACGGGCGGCGGCGAGGAACTGCTGGCCGATGTCAAGTTCTTCGGTGGTTGCCTCGCGCTGGAACAGGCGGCGGTAGAGAGCGTGGATGCGGGCGGGCGTGTCGGCGGCGGCGGTGATTGCGGGGAGTGCCGCCAGGGCCTGGGCCCGCTCGACCACGAAGGGCGAATTGAGCAAGAACAGCGCCTGCTGCGGCACGGTCGTCTGCGGCCGGCGGGGGCTGCTCTGGTCGGGGCTGGCGATGTCGAACACGCGATAGAAGTTCGGCAGGTCCTGGCGGTCGATGAAACCGTAGACCGCGCGGCGGCGCGAGAACGG
>DATKDU010000013.1:0-6946 GCA_035512595.1 Pirellulaceae bacterium | reverse complement strand
CAACGGCGGAAGCAGTGGTGCTCGTGCCGGCGGCGGCGGCGGACGCGTCGCGGTGTACGCAAATGATCTGAGCGGATTCAACACCAGTGCCATCACGGCATTCGGAGGCACCGGAGGCGGACCGGGCGGCGCAGGCACGGTACACGTAGTCCAAGGACGTCCTCATACCCATGTCCGGTCTTACGCTCCCGTCGGGATAAACGGCGGATTCATCTTGCCACTCAGCAGCATCACGCTTGTGTTCAACAAGCTTATCGATCTCAATTCATTCACTAGTTCGGTATTCGAAGTAACAGGCCAAATGGGAATGTTCGGCGCGGCGGGAATGACTCAGGTGGGCGACCGCACTTACCTCATGGAGTTTCCCTTTGCACTCAACGAGAGCGGTCCCTATCATTTCCGCCTGTTGCCGACGCTGAAGGACATAGAGGGCTTCCCCCTCGACCAGAACGCCAACGGCATCCCCGGCGAGCCGGAGGACTTCTATGCGTTCACGCTGATCCTTGACGCCGTCGCCCCGCGAATCACCAACCACGCGCCCTCGGGTGATGTAGCCGGAACAGTCTCGCACGTTGATGTCTGGTTCAGCGAGAGAATCGACAAGACGACTTTCACCGCGTCCGACGTGACGATCACCCGACCGGACGGGCAATCGGTCGCAGTCACGGGCATCCAGGAAATCGGGTTCAACCGGTTTCGCTTGGCGTTCGCGCCTCAGACGCTTGTGGGCGTCTACAACGTGCTCGTCGGACCGGATGTCCGCGACCTGGCCGGCAACTGGCTCGATCAGGACGGCGACGCTGTATTCGGTGAGAATGGCGACGACGTTTACAACGCCTCGTTCCACATCGTGCCGGTCGATCTGGGGCTGAACAATCTCGTCGTGCATGCGTCCCAGCTCTGGGCCGGCGAACCGGTTACCGTCTCCTGGAACGGATTCAACCGCACGGGCGCCCCGCTGCTCGGAAGCTGGGCGGACGGCCTGTACCTTTCGACCGACGACCAATGGGACATCCGCGACGTATTGCTCGCCACCGTCCCCCACACCGGCGGGCTGGCCGAAAACCAGTCCTACACGCAGGCCGTCGAAGTCGTCATCCCCGGAAAACTCCCCGGCAACTATCACATTCTGGTCCGCGCCGACGTAGCAAACCAAGAGCGCGAAACGAACGAGGCGGATAACCTATCGGCTAGTGTCCCGTTGCCGCTCATCGTGCGGTCATTGCCGACCAGCGGCGCACCCGCGGCGGGGAGTTTTTCAGGCGCGGATCGCGTTGATTACTACGCGGTCACGCTTGCCGGCGGCGACAGCCTGAAACTCCGCCTGGACACATCGGCCGGCAGTCACGCCGAACTTCTCGTCAGCTACGCAGGCATTCCAACGCGGGTAACCTTTGACGAGCGATCGGCAATACCTGGAGTGCATCAAGAAGTGTCGCTGACGGGCATCGCCGGCGGCGGCACTTACTACGTCCAGGTGTACGGCGACCAGATCACCGGCCCGACGACCTATTCGATCACCGCGGAGGTGGCCCCGTTCTTCGTTACGCGAGTTGGCCCCGCCAGGCATGGAATCGCAGCGCCCGCCGACTTGACGATCCTGGGAAGCGGCTTCGACACAAACACCGTCGTCGAATTTGTCAACTCCGCAGGCATCGCTCGCCGCGTTTTGCCGGGCTTCGTGTCGCCGACGGCCGTGAGCCTGCACATCGACTTCGCCGCGCCCCTCCCGCCCGGCATTCCCTCGTTCAATTGGACGCCCGGCCTGTACTCCGTGCGGGTCACGAAAGGCGCCGCCACATTTACGTTGCCCAGCGCGTTTGAAGTGACCCAGGGAGGCGCGGCAACACTGCAAACCAATCTGGTCGTTCCCAGCGCTGTCAGCCCCGGCTTCCCCAACAAGCAGACTGTCTGGGTCGAGTACCGCAACACGGGCACCGTCGGCATGCCCGCTCCGCTCTTACAAGTCTCGGTCGGCGGAGATGGCCTCCTCACTGGCAGCGAGGCCCTGGCCAATTCCATCATGAACACGCGCACCCGCCCGGCAGGGCTGGGGAGTTCACTTCAGGTCCTAGGTATTGGCTCGTCTGCCACGCCGGGCACGCTCCAACCGGGAGAATCCGGCCGCATTCCGATCTATTACGTCGGTCTCAAGCAGGACCGGGGACAGAACAGCCTCAGCTTCTCCCTCGGCAGCCTGACGGCGCTGGACACCACCGAGAAAGTGGCCTACATCACCGACCCCAATGAGCGCGTCGTCTTCGAGCGGCCGCGGACCGGCGACCGGTCGGGCTCCTATCCCATTGCCGTCGAGCCGTTCCGAGTCGTTCGGGCCGATCCGCAGCCGGGAACCTCGTTCCCGATCGCGTCCACGGCCGGCGGCACCGGTGGCGGTGGCGTGAGCACCGGGCCGCCCCCGCCGCCCAACGTCTTCGAAGAGTGGCTGACGATCGACTGGCATGCGGTCCTGGACACCCGCCCCGATTCCATTCCCGCCGATGCCTGGAGCGCGATCGTCTATAACCTGCGGCACAGTTACTTTGACCTGTGGGCAGACTACGTGACCGAGATGGCGGAAAACGCCAACCAGCTCGCGGCGGTCGGCCAGGTCACCAGCGATCTCGGCGCCCTCTGGGGGTTTGAGGTTGCGCAGGCTTCGGCCTCGCTCAGCCCGGTTCGTTATCTCGCCGGAGCCGTCGATTCGTCGATCGCCGCGCCTGGACTGCCGCTCACGTTCAGCCGCGTGTATGGCCAGGATCTCGTCTCCCGCTTCCGCCAGGGCGTGCTGGGCCGCGGCTGGACGCATAACTGGGACATTTCAGCCAAGATCGTCGAGCCCAATGGCGACGTGGTGCTCCACGGCCCCGGCGGCGTCGATCGGTTCTTCACGAAGAACATCAACGGCACGTTCACCGCAGCCGCCGGGGACTTCGGGAAACTGACGTTTGCTAACAATGCATACCGCCTGACCGAGACCGACGGCACCGTCTGGCAATTCGGGACGAACAACAAGCTGAACTTCGTCGAAGACACCAACGCCAATCGCATCACCTTGGCCTATACGAGCGGATTCCTGACCAGCCTGACCCACAGCAGCGGCCGGCAAATCCTGCTGGAGTACGACATTCTCGATTTTGGCGCCGATCCGCGGCTGGTTCGCGTCGTCGATACGGCTGGCGCCGGCTCAGCGGACGACCGGATCACGTCGTTCGAGTACGATCCCGACCGCCAGCACATGATTCGCGCCACCGCGCCCGGCGGCCGAGTGACCGCTTACGACTACCGTCCCGCCAACGGGACGGCGAATTTTGTTTACGCGGGGCACAACGATTCGGGCACCTTCCCAACTCCCGTCACCGGTCTATTCACGCCCGACAGCTTTGCCCTGCGCACCGTCACGCAGCCCGATGGCTCACATGATTTCTTCTCATACGATTCGGCCGGGCGACTGACACGGACCGAGCGCGACGGTGGAGCGGAGCAGGTGAACTTCATTCACCAGCCGATCGACGGCGGTTCACCAGGGCAGGTCGTCGTGCTGGATGCCACGGGGAAGCGGACCTCGCTGCAGTTCGGACTCGGCGGCCAACTCGCCCAGGTCCGCGACGGCGAAGGGCGAGTCGTCCAGTTCGGCTACGACAAGCAGTTTCAGTTTGCCAGCCTCACCGGCCCCGGCGGTGAGCGCTATCGCTACGGCTACGACGCCATCGGCAACCTCACCGGCATTCGCGACGCGCTGAACCTGCAAACCTCGTTCGCCTACGAGCCGGCGCATCAGCGGCTGGCGTCGTTCACCGATGCCCGCGGCAACGGAATCGACTACTCCTACGATTCCAAGGGAAATCTGACACGGATCACTTATGAGGACGGCACGCACGAGGATTTCACCTACGACACTCGCGGCAACGTGCTGACCTCCACCAATCGCCGCGGCCAGGTGATCGCGTTCACCTATAACGTGGCTGGCCAGGTCCTCACCAAGGACTACCTGACGACCGGCGGCATCGATTTTGTCTATACGTACGACACGTTTGGCAATCTCACCTCCGCTCGGGATCCGGCTGGCACGACGACGATGGCTTACGAGTCGCTGACCGATCGCCTAGCCAGGATCGACTATCCAGGCGGCAAGTTCTTCACGTTCCTCTATGACGCCGCCGGCCGCCGCACCCGCCGCACCGACCAGGACGGCAACGTCGAAAACTATGCTTATGATTCCATCGGCCGGTTGAACGTCATGACCGATGGGACTGGCAATCTTATCGTCGATTACGACTACGATTCCGCCGGCCGGTTGAGCAAAAAGACGCTCGGCAACGGCGTCTTCACCACCTACGCCTACGATCCGGCCGGAAACATCACGAGTCTGGTCAACTTCCAGCCGGGGGGCGCGGTCCTCTCCCGGTTCGATTACACGTACGACGTTTCTGGCCGCCGTACGTCGATGACCACGCTGGCCGGGCGATTCGACTACGGTTACGACGCGCTGGGCCAGCTTACCCGCGTGGCGCATCCTGACGGCCGCGTGGTGGTCTACGACTATGATGAGGCCGGCAATCGCCGCCAAGTGGTCGACGGCGGCGTGGCGACCCCTTACACCACCAACGCCCTGAACCAGTACACGCAGGTCGGCGGCGTGACCTACGCTTTCGACACCGACGGAAACCTCATCAGCCAGACCGAGAACGGCGTCACCACGACCTACACCTATGACATTGAGAACCGGCTCGTCGGGGTCACCCGGCCGGGCGAGGACTGGGCCTATCGCTACGACGCGTTGGGCAACCGGGTTGGCGTGACGGAAAACGGCGTGGCAACGACTTTCATCATCGACCCGACGGGCCTGGGTAACGTGGCCGCCGAGTTCGATTCGAGCAACCAACTCATCGCTCGCTACGACCACGGCTACGGCCTAGTCTCCCGCACCGACGCCATCGGCGACCCGGCGTACTACACCTTCGAGGCGATCGGCCACACCAGCGAACTGACCGACGCCGCGGGCGGCGTGCTGAACGCTTACGCCTATGATCCCTTCGGCATCTCGCTCAGCAAGACCGAGGCGATAGCAAATCCGTTCGAGTACGTCGGCGAGTACGGGGTGATGAACGAGGGCAACGGTCTGGAGTTCATGCGGGCGAGGTACTACGACGTGCGCATTGGACGCTTCGCTGCGCCAGATCCGATCCGGATAGCGGGCGGGCTCAATATATATGAATACGTTGATAATGATCCATTGTTTGAAGTCGATCCATCTGGCTCAATTGCGATAATTCCTTGGTGGTTAGTTCGCATCGGGCTCTATTGTTACGCCAACACTGAATTCTGCAGTCAACTGGCCCAAAACGTATTGGAAATCGGAAAGCAGGCGAAGAATAGGTTTCCATACGCTCCCAAAATCCCTTCCGTGCCCGTTCCCGATCCTTCCCCAGGACAGCCGACGCCTCAGCCACACCCAACTCCGACGCCAAACCCGACGCCACAACCCTCACCATCGCCAATTCCTCCGTTAGGTCCTGGCCCGAAGCTATACCCCGTCCCTGTTGCCCGATCCAGCGACCCCAATGACAAGCTCGCTCCTGCCGGCTACGGGGCGTTCATCCAAGCTGATGGCTCCCTCGCTTACACCGTCCGGTTCGAGAACCAGCCCAGCGCCACCGGTCCGGCACGAGAGATTATCGTTACCGACATTTTCGATCCCGACCTGGACCTAGACACCTTCGAACTGACCGAGATCGCCTTCGCTGACCAGCGGATCGCCGTCCCGGCGGGTCTGGCCCACTTCGAGACGACCGTGCCGCTAATGGCGAACGGCACGCCGATTCAGGTCGAAGTGACGGCCGACCTTGACCGCGATACGCGGCAACTGACGCTCCTCTTGCGGGCCGTCGATCCGCTCACCGGCTGGTCGCCGGAAAACCCGCTCGTCGGCCTCCTCTACCCCAACGACGCCACCGGCCGCGGCGAGGGGTCGATCAGTTACGTCGTGCGGCCGAAACTCGGGCTGCCGTCGGGCACGGTCATCGAGAACCGGGCCCGCATCTTCTTCGACTTCAACGACCCCATCGACACGCCGCTCGTCTTCAACACGCTCGACGCATTGCCGCCCGCCAGCCAGGTCGCCGCCCTCCCCGCCGAAACGCTCGATCCCGCTTTCACCGTCACCTGGGCCGGCACAGACGACCCCGGCGGCTCCGACATCGCCGGGTACGATCTTTTTGTCTCCGATAACGACGGGCCATCCTTCGCGCTAGTTCGCGGCACTACGGCCACGTCATTTCCGTTTATCGGAGAGTTCGGCCACACCTACGCCTTCTACACGATCGCTCACGACAACGTCGGCCACGTCGAAACTGCGCCAGTGGTGCCGGATACGGTCATCCTGGTCCGTTCGCCCAACGACCCGCCAGTCCTGGACCCCATCGGCAGCAAGACGGTGGCCGAGGGCCAGACGTTGAGCTTCCAGGTCACCGCGACCGACCCCAACGTTGGCGATACGTTGACGTTCAGCCTCGATCCCGGCGCCCCTGCCGGTGCCGCAATCAATGCCGAAACAGGCGTCTTTTCCTGGGCCCCTGATGATGGGCCCGCCAGCGTCTCGGTCACCATCCGCGTTCACGACGGCGCTAGCCCAGCCCTCGACGACTTCGAGACGATCACCATTGCCGTCAACAATGTCGCGCCCATTGGGACGCTGACCAATGGCGGCCCAGTCCCGGAAGGTGCGTCGGGCCTGGTTTCATTCACGGAGCAGTTCGATCCGTCATCCGCCGATGCTGCCGCCGGCTTTCTATACAGCTTCGACTTCGACAACGACGGCGTCTTCGAGCTCGAAGGGAGCCTCGTTTCGTCGGCCACCGTGCCGGCTGCATTCCTGGCTGATGGCCCCGCCAGCCGCACCGTCCGTGCCCGGATTGCCGACAAGGATGGGGATTACAACGACTACACC
>DATKDU010000012.1:0-14194 GCA_035512595.1 Pirellulaceae bacterium | reverse complement strand
CTCGACCACCGTCGTTTCGATCGCCGAGTTGTTGGCGGCATTCGGATCTTCCTCGCCCCCGATGACGCTGGCGGTCAGTTCGAACGTCCCCACATCCTGCGGCGCGAACGTAATCTCGAAAGCCCGCGACTCGCCGCTGGGTAAGTTCCCCACCGGGACCATGACCGAGTTGAAATCCGTGCTATCAGGCGCGCTGGCGGTGACGACAACGCCGGTGGCATCCACCGGGCCGAAGTTGGTCACGGTGACCGTGTAGGTGACCGGCTGCCCCACGGCAACTGGATCGGGCGAGTCGCTGATCGACACTGCCAGATCAGCGCTGACGACGTTGCCCGCCACAATCGCCAGCGAAAACTCCGACGTATTGCCGCTGGAGTCGGTCGCCGTGGCGGTGATCCATTCCCCCGCTGCCACTTCCTGCACGCTGTCAACGAACGACAATTGACCCGCGTCGTCGGTCGTCGCCAAGAGGCGGCCGATCAGCCGCTGCCCCTCGCCGTGCCCCGACGGATCGGCGGCGGCATTGGCGAAGAACTCCAGGCGGTAGTCCGTGCTCGGCTCGCTGGTGAGCGTGCCGCTGACTTCCGCGCCGTCGCCGAGTAGTGTGACCGCTGTGAGGACCGGGAAATTCTGCCGCTGATTGGGTCCGCCGTCGCCGTCATCGGCGTCGTTGAGGGTGACGCCGTCGCCGGCCAAATCGATTCCCAGCCCGCCGTTGGCGAAGATGTAGTTGTTCAGGATCGTCGCCACGGCCTCAAAGCCGGCCAGGTGAATGCCGTTGCCGCCGTTATAGGCCACGACGTTTCGGTCTTCCGCCTGCGTGCCGCCGATTTCGTTGTCGTCGGCATCGCCGCCTGATGTGCTGTAAATGACGGCGTCGAGGGCGGTGGAATCGTTGAAAAACCCATTGCCGCCGTCCCCCACGACGAAATCGATGGTATCGCCGGCGGTGACGTCGAGATCCGTCGCAAAGAAGGGGCCGGCGTGCAATCTGGTCAGCAGGCCGTCGAACAGGGACGTGCCGTTGTGTAGCACGTGAACGTCCGTGCTGGTGGCGAAATCTCCGCCGGTGAAGAGGGCGTTGACCACGACGCTGTCGTCGGCCGGTGCCGTCCAGCGAACGACGGTCCGCTGGCCACTTCCTCCGGGATGCATGGACAACTGCCTGGACAGGTGCCGCCCCTGGTCGATGGCGTGGTCGGTCGGGTTGTAAAACACGCTGGGCCACAATTCGAAGATCGCGTGGTCGGCCCAGAACTCCATCTCCATGAATACGCTTTTGTCCGGGTAGATGTTCAGCGCGGAACCAAGCGACGAGGTCCAACCATAGCTCCACGGCCCCGCCGGATTGCTGTCATGCGAGAAATCATTGGCCGCACTGAAGCCTCCCACGATCGCTTCGATTTCGACGTTGTCCAGCCCCCAGCTTTCATCGGCGCCGGGCGTTGTCAGCTCGCCGATGAAGTTCAGCACGACGTCCCCGCCGGTGTAGCTGAAGGTGGCGCTCGCGCGGTAGACGGAATCCATGTGCGCATCGCCAAACGTATAGCCCAGCGTGTTCACCTCCGCGGCACCCGTGTGCGGATCGAACTGCCCGGTGCCGAAGGTGCCGGGATACGCCTGCCCGGCGAATCCCGATTCGGCCACATTGTTGCTGAACGTCGTGTCGATCAGGTTCAAGCCGTTTTGCAGCGCGAGCTTGAATCGGTCCGGCCCCGAGCCGCTGCCGGTGTGATTGCCGTCCCAGGTGCGGATCACGAACAACTCGAACTCGACCGTCAGCGCGGTTGTCCCCTGCGGAATCGAGGCAGCGGGGATCGTCAGGGTCGCTGTTTCGCTCCCCAATTCGCCCAAGAACCGCCGCTCGTCCAGCGGCGTGACGCTGGTCGTGGTGGTGGACCATTCGCTGCCGACCGCCCCTTCGAAGTCGCTGAAGTAGATGCTGTCGCGATTCTTCGGGGAGATGACGGCGATGCCATGTCCGCCGTTTCCCCGGTCGAGCGTTCCGGTAATATCGGTGCCGATAAAATTTCCGCCCACGATATTGTCGTCGCTTTCCAGCCGAATGCCGTCGCCGGCGAAACTGTGGATCGCCAGGCCGCGGATCGTGCTGTCTCCGCCCGTGACGACCAGCCCGTGCGACTGGCCAGCTTGCGACCCGTCGAGTTCGATCATCAGCACGGTATCCAGGCCGAAGGTCGTTTCATTGAATGTCGTCCCCGGCTGCGTGTAGCCGTCGATCACCACCGGTTCCGTGATTGTCGGCAGCGGGCTTAACGGAGCGATCGTGTGCGGCCCGTCGCCGGGGATGGCGAACGTGATCGCGTCCAGCCCGGAGTCTGCATTGGCCAGCTCGATCGCCTCGCGCAGCGAGCCGGGGCCCGAGTCAGCCGTGGTCGTCACCGGCAGGCTTGCGAGCAGGCTCCGCGTTTCCAGCGTCTCCAGGAGCAGCTTGCGAAACCGGTGACGGCCACTCCTGGCGGATTGAGTCCCGAAAGGACGCGCGCGATGGCTGAACATGGCGGGGCTCCGACTTGGTTCGCCGTGATGCGAGAGCGACTTGATCCCTGGGCAAGGGCGAAGATTCGGCCCGGTTGTCACGCGTCCGATCTCACGAATTGTTTGGAGGGACGGGAAAGACGAACTAGAATCAAGCCACGTGCGTGACAAGGCGTGAGAACTTTCGCCCTCAGGAGGGCGGCATCGTGTCGCCAGTCGTCGATATTCCAGAATTGCTGCTGGAGCGGGCCCGCGCCGGCGATGCCGACGCCTTGGGCCAGCTCTTGGAGCAATACCGCCAGTATCTGCGGCTGCTCGCGCAGTCGCAGGTCGGCCGGAGCCTGCGCGTGCGGCTCGATCCGTCCGACCTGGTCCAGGAAACGCTCCTGGAGGCCCAGCGCGACTTTTCGCGGTTTGCCGGCAGCGGCGAAGGAGAACTGACCGCCTGGCTGCGGCGGATTCTGGTGCGGAATCTGGCCGACCAGCTCAAACACCACCACTCCCAGAAGCGCGACTTCGAGCGCGACCAACCGCTCGACCTCCTCGTGGAACAGGCCCATGCGGCACTGGCCGCGCCCCTGTCCACTCCCAGTGCCCAGGTCTCGCGGCACGAGCAGGCGGTCGTGCTGACCCAGGCGATGGCGCAGCTTCCGGCCGATTACCGCGAGGTGATCACGCTGCGGCACTTGGAGGGGGCCAGTTTTGAAGCGATCGCTCAGCGGATGGGGCGCACCAGCGGCGCCGTGCGAATGCTGTGGATGCGGGCACTGGAGCGGCTGGGGCGCCTCATGGAGAAATCGTGATGGACTCTCACGAGGGGACGATTTCCGCGGGACCGGCTTCTACCGACGTGCCCGCGGTCGAGGGGGAACCGGATTCAACTCTGGAGGATGCCAAGGTCGCCCGGATTCTGGACGACTACCTGGCCGATCTGGAGCGCGGCCGCCCTGTCGATCCGCAGCGGCTCTTGGCCGAGCATCCGGCAATCGCCCGTCGGCTGCGGGCCTGCCTTTCCGGGCTTTCGCTGCTGGAAGAAGGGACTTCGCCGGGAACGAAGCTGACGGCTGGCGCCTTTCCCGAATTGGCCGGCTACCAGATCGTCCGCGAGATCGGCCGCGGCGGCATGGGAATCGTCTATGAGGCGGTCCAAGACTCTCCGCAGCGCCGCGTCGCCCTGAAGGTCCTTCCCTTTGCCGCCGCCCTCGATCCGCGGCAGCGGCTCCGGTTTCAGAACGAGGCCCAGGCCGCCGCGCGGCTGAGGCATCCGCACATTGTCCCCGTGTACGACTCCGGTTCCGCCGGCGGCGTCCATTATTTCACGATGAAGCTGATCGAAGGAGCGAGCCTGTCGGCCGTGGTCGCGGCACAGCGGCGGCGCGGTTCTTCCAGAGGTCGAGAGCACAATACGGCCGACCTGCCAACGTCGAGCCCGCTGGCCCGGCTGCCGCACTGCGATCCGCAATACGTCCGCGAAGTCGCCCGCCTGATGAGGCAGGCCGCCGAAGCGCTCGACCACGCCCACGCCATCGGCATCATCCATCGCGACATCAAGCCGGGGAACCTGCTCGTCGATGAAGGGGGCCAATTGTGGATCACCGACTTCGGGCTGGCGGCCGTCCAAGGGAGCGAAGGATTGACTGCCACCGGCGACATCCTGGGGACGCTGCGCTACATGAGCCCGGAGCAAGCGTCGGCCCGCCGCGGCGTGGTCGATCACCGCAGCGACATCTACGCGCTGGGCGTCACGATGTACGAGCTGCTCACGCTTCAGCCCGCCGTTCGCGGCGAGGACCGCGAGCAGCTCCTGGCGCGCCTGTCGCATGATGAGCCGCCACTGCCCCGGCAATGGAATCCGGCCATTGACTACGACCTGGAAACGATCCTCCTCAAGGCGATGGCCAAGGCGCCGGAGGAGCGGTTTGCAACGGCGCAGTCGTTAGCCGAAGACCTGGAGCGGTTTTTGACCGGACGGCCGGTACACGCCCGTCGCCCCGGGCTGTTGGCCCGCGGAGCGAAGTGGGTCCGCCGGCACAAGGCGGCCGCGACGGCCGGCGTGATGGTGACCTTGACAGCCGCTCTGCTACTGGCCGTCAGCACCGGCGTCATTTGGCTGGCCCTACGGGCCGAGCAGCGTCAGCGGGCCTTGGCCGATGCGCGGGAGCTGGAAAGCCGCCGCCATCGCTATGCCGCCCAAATGAATCTGGCGATGCAGGAGTGGCACGCCGGAAACGTGGCCAAAGTACACGACCTGCTGGCCCAGAACGCCCCACGACCCGGTGAAAGAGACCTGCGCGAATTTGAGTGGCATCATTTGTGGAGGCTCTGTCAGCATGCGCGGCGGGGAACCCTGGATGGCGGTAGCGGGCCGATTCGCGCCGTCGCCGTCGCGGCCGACGGCAAGCTATGGGCCGCGGGTAACGAGGAGGGGAGCATTCACCTCTGGGACGCGGTCACCGGCAAGCTGCGATTCACCATTCCCTCGCTTGGCGCTCCGCTTCGCTCTCTGGCAATTTCGCCGGATGGCGAGCGGATGGCGGCATCGACCGGGGACGGGCATGTCCGCCTGTGGGAGCTGACGACGCAGCGGCTGTTGTCCGCCGGCGGTCAAGGAAACACCGATGCGCCGGCCTTGGCCTTTTCGCCGGACGGCGAAGCCTTGTATGTGGCCGGCAACGTGCATCCGCTTGGCATTTACAGCGGCCGGACCGGCGAGTTTCGCCAGTTGCACGGGGAAGGGGTCTATTCCCCCAACTGCCTGGCGGTTTCTGCCGACGGCCGGCAAATTGCCACGGCGGGGAACGACCGAGCCGTTGTGCTGTGGGACGTGTCTGCTTCGCCGCCGGCCGCGGAAGCGATCGGCAGCCACCGGACCTACGTCTTGTGCCTGGCCTTTTCCCCTGGCGGCGAAACGCTGGTCTCCGGCAGCGAAGACGGCCAGGTGATCCTTTGGGACACTGCCGCGCGGACCGCGCGCAAGACCCTGCGGCGGCACACAGGAGCCGTGATCGGCGTCGCCTTCTCACCGGCAGGGGACCGGATCGCGTCGGTCAGTTGGGACGGCTCGGTGAAGCTGTGGGATGCCGCCAGCGGCGAACTGGTTCTCCAGCAAGGGCACGCGGGACAAGCATCCAGCGTCGCGTTCACCGCCGATGGCAAGTCGCTCCTGACCGGCGGCGATGACGGCCAGGTGGCCATTTGGGACCTGGCAGCTCCCGCCGAGCCGCTCGTCCTGAAGGGGCACCAGCGGTGGATCCGCAGTTTGGCCTTTTCCCGCGACAACCGCTCTCTGGCTGTGGCCAGTGCCGACGGCACGGCTTCCTTGTGGCGGTTGCGGGAATTGGTCGAACGAATCGTGTTGCAAGCCGAGAATCGGACGGAGCGCCCTTCGTGGATGGCCCGGAACAACGTCGATGACCCGGATCGGTTGATGGGAATCGTCTTCAGTTCCGGTGATCAGCGAGTGATTGCCGCCGATTACGGCGGGCGGATTCGCGGCTGGGACCTTCGCGATCCATTCGATCGAGTCTTGTTTGAGCCGGCGGAAGGCCCCGTTTGGTCGCTGGCGATTTCCGTAGACGGCACGACATTGGCCGCCGCCGGATACACGTCCAATGCGATCGTGCTGTGGGACGTAGCGAGCGGAACGAAGAAATCAGTGCTCCGTGGGCATGGCGAGCGCGTCTGGTCGGTCGTTTTTTCTCCTGATGGGAAAACGGTCGCCTCGGCCGCCAACGACCGGACGATTCGCCTGTGGGATGTAGTCAGCGGAAAGGAACGGCTGGCGATTCCGCTACCGGCCAGTTTTCCCTTTGCCCTGGCCTGGTCTCCTGACGGAACGAGGCTCGCGGTCAGCGGCGACGATCGGCTGGTGCGGCTGTGGGACGTCGGCACGCGCCGTGAGCTGGCCAGATTTGGCCAACATCCGGCGGCCGTCCGGAGCCTGGCCTACTTCCCGGACGGGCGGACACTGGCCAGCGGCAGCGACGACGGCACGGTAAGGCTGTGGGACCTGGCGACTGGCCAGGAGCGCGCCTCGCTACGGATTCCAGGAAGTTCGGTCTGGTCCGTCGCCGTTTCACCGGACGGCCAAACGATCGCGGCCGGCGACGGCGACGGCACGATCATCGTCTGGCGGGCGTCGAAACTGGCCGAGCCCCAGCCCGCCATTGTTGGAAAGCAACATGGCCGGTAAACTACGACGCTTTCCCTGATAACCGACCGGCCGCGGTTTGCCCCGGCTCTGTCCCGACAAGATTGCACTGCCATGGAATCTCGCCCCCGCACGTCGTTCGCGATGAAGCTCAAAAAACGCCGCTGCCCGAAGTGCGGGGCACTGCTGAACAACCAGCGGATACGGTGCAAGCGCTGCACCAAAGTCGTCAGCCGCCCCGCCAAGCGACAGCGGAAAAAGAGCAAATTCCGCATGCGCAAGGTCAAGCGGCGGGCAAAGGTGACGTAACCGCGGACCGCTCACGCCAGAATCCGTCTTCCACGCGGTTCGACGCCTGCCCCTACGCCTCATCATGCCGGCGGTACAAGTCCGCCAAACGCGCCGGCGGAATGCCGCAGGCGAAGCGGGCCAGAATCCCCCAGTTCCGCAGCGTCTGCCGGACCACGCCATGTTCCTGCCAGCGGCGAGGGCTGACGAACACGGGACCATCCAGCAGCACCGGCCAGGACTGTCTGCGGAGCTGCCGCATCAAGAGCAGGTCCTCCAGCAGGGGGACGTCGGGAAAACCGCCAAATTGCTGAAATCCTTCTCGCCGCACGCCGATCGCCTGGTCGCCGTAGGGAATTCCCAGCCACCGCACCCGCTCGGCATTCCCCCGCTCCAGGCAGCGATACGCGAGCCCACCCGCTTCGATCCGCTGCTTCAAAGCACACGACAGGACGCGGGGATTGGCAAAGGCCTCCGTGAGCTGCGCTCCGACCTGCGGTGCGAGCGCTGCATCCGCGTGCAAAAACAAGACGACGTCGCCGGTGGCTAGCCTGGCCCCCGCATTCTGCTGCCGCGCCCGGCCCCGCAGCGCAGAAACGACGCGGCAGTTCTCCTTGGCAGCCTCTCGGGCGGTCTCATCGTCGCTGCCGCCGTCGGCCACGATTACTTCAAGTGCGCCGGCCTCCCACGCGGAGCGAGCAGCACGGCCAATCGCTGCCGCTTCGTTTAGCGCTGGGATGACGACGGAGAAATGCATTGATCCGACTGGTGGCTGGGGCTGAGTGCCGCCGAAGCCCCGGCCGTGGCGCCCTCCGCTCCGCCACAGCCACCAATCGACGGAGTATCGCATCCATCAGCGGCCGGTCGCACCGCCGCTCGATCGCCCGGCAGTCGATGCCGTCGCCTGCGCTTGCCGCGCGCGGCTAACGAGCGCTTCGACGGAGGCGTCGCTCGTCGCGCCGGTGATCTGCTCGCGGTACCACCCGCCGGGAGTCTTGGCGAAGACGATGAGCTGCGGAATCGTGCCGCCGCGCATGAGTTGCCCAGCCAGATCGCTTTCGTAGTCCAGGTTGACGACCGCCAGATTGGCGTCCTTCAGCCGGCCGGCCTGCGTCAGCCGCGGCAGCACGCCGCGCTTCATCGTCACGCAGCCGGGGCACCAGTCGGCCCCCACGAGCACGAGCAGCGGCTGGCCATCAGCCTGCGTCTGCCGATAGGCCTCGGCATAATTCACGGGTCCGGCGGCGAGCAGGGTCGATTGCAGCATCAGAGTCAGAGTCAGTCCTGACATGAGAAGGAACTCCTGTTCCGGCGCGACGCACGTGGCCCGCCGGCGATTCGAGGTGCGAAATTGAGTAGCGAGAATCCTTGGCGAGTGCCGTCACTTGCGAGGAATCAATTCCAGACAGCGGAGCTTTCCACCCCCGCGGATGTAGAGGAGGCCGTGGGAGACGACGGGAGCAGCCCAGAACGGATCGCCGGGGAGGTCGCGCGCGGTCGAACCTTCGCCGGCGATCCCAGCGGGGCGGGGAGCAAGATTCATCTCCGATACGAGTTCATATTTCCTGGGATTGGCTTTCACCAGCAGCAGGTTGCCGATTTCGCCGAGGACGAGAAAGTGCCCGTCGATGTAGGTCAGGCTGGCGCGGGTCAAATCGGGCTCGCTCCACTGGATGTCGCCCGTCTGCCACTCGATGCACCGCAGCTCGGCTTCGTTCAAATGCCGGCCGCTGGAGGCGTACAAGTAGCCGTCCACTTCGATCGGCGTGTTCCAGTGGGTCTGCATCGCCTTGAATCGCTTTCGCTGGTCGTCCTGCCAGACGACGTCGCACTTGCCCGGCGCAACGGACAAAAGCGCGCTGCCCGGACCGTAGGTTTCGCTGATGAAGACTTCGTTGCCGGCGACCACCGGCAGGCTGGCGTTGACGCTTTCGGGATTGAGCGCCCGCCAGGGAAAGTGGAAATCGACCTTGCCAGTGGCCGGCTCGAAGCCGACCAGTCCGCCCCGGCAAAAGGCCAGTCCAAAACGACGGCCAGCGAGTGTGGCCGTCTTCATAGAAGCATAGCTCGCCAATTCGTCGGTGATTTTGTATTTCACCTCGCCGCTGGTCTTGTCGAAGGCGACGATCCCGCTGCCGTTGCCAACGGCGCGGAACACATCGATTGTGCCGGGCGGGCTGCCGCCGACCATGACCAGCAGCAAATCCCCTTCCACGACGGGGTTGGAGCCGACGCCGAAGAAGTTCTTCACGACGCCGAAGTCCTTGGCCGTGTCCACCTTCCAGACCAGCTTGCCCGTGATCGCATTCAGGCAGACGAGCATGCCTTCTGCGCCATAAGCGTAGACGCGGTCCCCATCGACGACCGGGCTGCACCGCGGCCCGTTGTTGTAGCCGTAGTAATCTTCGTAGTCGGTCGGATATTCGTACCGCCACAGCTCCTCGCCCGTCTCGGCCTTGAGACAGTAGACGCGGGCCATGCGCCCAAAGCGATCGAACTGGTAGAGCCGCCCCTGGCTGATCGCCGGCGCGCCGTAGCTGGTGCCGAGTTTCTTCTCCCAGATGGTTTTCAGTCCCCCGTCTGGCCAGGGCGCAAGAATTCCCTTCTCGGGGGATTTGCCGTCGCCGGTGGGGCCGAGGAACGGCCCCCAATCAGCGCCCTCCTGGCGCGTCCACAAGTTTCCTTCCGGTGGAGCAGTAGCGACCTTCTCCTCTGCCGGCGCATCCCTTTCCACCGGTGTTTCGGCCGCTGGCTGCTCGGCGGACTCATCGGCCGCAGGGCTGTTGTCCTGCGCCGGGATTTGTGTCATCCCGCAGCCGGCCGTCGCGGCTGCCAAACAGACAGCAACCACCAGTGCCGTCCATGCGCCAGGGTGGCGACTCATTTCTTGCTCCCCTGCTGGGAATCGAGGTCCTGGTACGCCATCTGGAGCTTGATCTTCTCATTGGGCCACTGCTTGCCGTCCACTTCGACGTACGGATGGACGAAGAAGTTCAGCGGCTCGCCGGCCTGCTTGGGGACGAGCGTCAGATCGCGGCCGACGGAAAACGTCACGCGGTCCTCCGTCAGCCGCCCAAAGTAATAGTCCTTCAGCGACGGATCTTTGTCCGCTTCGGAGATGTCCACCGGCACCCAGCCGTGGCCGTCGAGGTAGAAAAAGGCCCAGCAGTGATACCCAGTGACCGCCCCCTTGCCGCGCTCGATGGGGATCGACAGGCCGATCTCGAAGCGGCTCGGCAGTCCCTGCGCGCGGGCCAGGGAGATGAACAGGCTGTGGAAATCGGTGCAGTTGCCAAAGCGGCTGTCGCAGGCCCACTCGACGTCGCCGCGCCCCCAGCCGGGCTGCGACTTGTCGTACTTCATGTGGTCATCGACGCGGTCGTACAGCATCCGCGCCGCCAGCAGCTTCTCCATCGGCAACTCGACCCCTTTGATCAGGTCCAGCGACTTGCCGCCGGTGGGGACCAACTTCTCGGCCGCCAGGAAGAGCTGCTTCTGCTCGTCGGTCAGCTTCCGCCCCATGCCGATCATCTCGCCGGGAAGGCCGCGGACTTCGTGGCGGGCGACCTCATAGGCCGTCGAGAACGTCATCTCTCCCGATGGCGGCGCGGCGGAAGTGAACGAGAGGATGCGATTGCCGTACTTCGGCTCCTCCGCTTCGCTCGCTCTTCCGGGCAGCTTGCGATCGAGGGCCTTCACCGTCTGATCCTCGTTGGTCTGCGGCACCGGCAGCCAGACGCGGACCTGGCTTCCTTCGGGCAGTCCGGTCAGCGTAGCGCCGTAGTCAAGTCGGAACGCGCGTTGTTTGGGCTTGGCCTCTTCGGCGGATGCCGGCCAGGCCACGAGCGGGGAAAAGAGCAGGAACAAGCGGGCGAAACGCGAAACCGCCGTTTTTCCGAACATCACTGGGTCTCCGATGGACGTTACCTTGGTTCCGCCAGTGTGCGATACGAGCGGGCGGGAAGCAAGGGACGGAGACCGATCGGGCGCAAAAAAACGCCGCGTCAAGGAGAATCGGGCGGATCGAAGAAATCGGGTTCGGTTTCGGCGGCCCGCTCGTCGGAGTTGGCAGGAGTGTAAAGGATTGCCTTCAGGATTGCTGGATCGCCTCCCGCTTGCTCAGAACTTGGATCGAGGACGTAATCGCCCGGTTGGTGGAGGTGGGCGGGTTTCGAAATCAGCGTTGGCGGCTCGACGCCATTCAACCACTCCACCTTGCCATCACCGCTGTCTCGACCGCGGCCCCAAGCGAGGACGGATTCAAATTCTTCGACGCCTACGCGCAAGAAGCCGCCACTTCCCCGGGGATACAAGTTTTCGTTTCCATCGAAATCGAGCTTGACTTCGTCCCTTGATGCGAGCCCGCTGAATTCCAGCAGGTAGTTTCCTTGATCAACCGACAACAAGCTGCTGTAACAACGCACCTCTAATCGCTGCTGGGAAGGCCGATTGCTGCGATTCTGGCGCACGAGGCCAGCGGGGACTATCGCCGTCACATGATCGAGTTCCATTTCAAACTTGTCCTGCGGGGTAGGCTTTGTGAGTGTGCTGCCCCCCGAATCGAGCAGCCGCAGCGGCGTCACCAAGAGGCCCTGACTCCAGGCCAGGTTGAGCGGCCGCTCTTCCTTGGCCGACAGGAAAGTCGCCTCCCCGCGGGCGATGCAGTTCGTCAGCCGCACGTTGATCGACGGCAGCATGGCCATCATATCGTCGGTCATCTTCATCATCTCGGCCGGGCGATAAGGCTGGAGGGCCAGCATCGCCACCGGCTCATAGCCCACGAGCCCTTGCGCACCGCCAGGGCACTTCACCGTGAGCACGCTATCGATCAGTTCCAGCGATTGAAGCTGGTACAGCGCCAATAGCGACCAGTCCGATGACGGTTCGCTCGGCAATTCAAGTCGCAATTCCACCCCGCGGAAGGTGATCTGGCTGCGGCTGCCGCCGCTGAGGCGAATCATCTGGTGGTCGCTGTCGCTGCCGAACGGCGGGGGCTGGAAAACGATGACCGGGCGAAAGCGGCTTCCCGGCTGACTGGGATTAGCGGCAGCGAAAATCTCGACTCGCGGCATCGTCAAGGCGAACGGCTGCTCGGGCAGCGGTCCGTCGAACTCCAGTTCGATCTTGTCCACTTTGTGCTCCGCCGCCACCTGGCAGGCCCGCGCCAGCGAGTGAACGACCTCGGAATTGTCCGGCGCCGGGGCACTCGTCTCCGCTTTTCTGACAATCACGCGCTCGACTGCCCGCGGTGCTTCGCTGGGGAGGATCGGCGTTGGCGGACTGCCGATAGCCGCTTGGCTGGCAACATTCAACGGGGGGCCAACGACCTGTGCTGCGCTCGATCCTGCACTGCCGTCGCCGATGGAAGGGCGTTCCCCCTGTTTGCCGCCGGCCGCGACACTTGCCGCATGGTCAGCGTTCGCCTCAGCCGACGAACCATGGACTCCATTCGCTTTCGCGCCGTTGTCGATCACCGTGCTGACCGAGGGACCGTTGGTTTTCTCGGCGTTCGAGTCTGCCGACGCGTTGGCCGCATCGTCCTCTTGCTCGGCAATGAGTGACTGCTTCGCTTTTCCCTGCAAGAACGGCGGCGGCACGAAGGCCTGTGGTTTGTCCGTCTGCCGTGACAAGCTGTCGATCAGCAACAAGAGCAGCACGAGGGCCGCGATGGGGACCGCGATCGGCAGCAGCCGCGACCAATACGACCCGGCCGGCGGCGACATGGCGGCGGCAGCGCTCGCCTGCCGCGTCAGGCCGCTCAGGCCAAGCTGGTGTGCCAGGCCGAGCACTTCGCCAATCAGTTCCTGCGGCGACTGCTGCCGTTGGGAGGGCCGCTTGGAGAGCATCCGACCGACCACAGCCGTCACTTGCGGCGGCAATTCGGGACGGAACAGCCGCAGATCGGGCGGCTCCTCGCTGTTGTGCTTGAGCAGCTTTTGCACCGCCGTCCCTTCGGGAAAAGGGGGCCGGCCGGTGAGCATGAAGTAGAGCGTGCAGCCGAGGGAGTAGATGTCGCTGCGGACGTCGGCCGAGCGCGGATCGCGGGCTTGCTCCGGCGAGATGTAGTCGAACGTTCCCAGCATCACGCCGCTGGCGGTCAAATCCTCCGAGGACGACTCCACCTGGTGCAAGCGGGCCAATCCCATGTCCACCAGCTTGGCCTGCCCCTCCGGAGTCACCAGCACGTTGGAGGGCTTGATGTCCCGATGCACCACGTCGCGGTTCGAGGCGTGGTCCAGCGCTTCGGCGACTTGAAGCGTGTAGTCCAGCGCTTCTTCCAGGGGAAGCGGGCCGCGAGTATCGACAATGTCCCGCAGGTTCGTTCCCTCGATGAACTCGAAGACGATGTAGTTCCACCCTTCCGCCTCGCCGACGAAGTAGACGCGGGCAATGTTCGGATGGTCGAGCCGGGCGGCGCTCTGCGCCTCGTTGCGAAACCGCTTGATCGTCTCCTCGTCGGTGTGGTCGCGCGACAAGACCTTGACCGCCACGGTTCGGCCGAGCCGCGTGTCGATGGAGCGAAAAACCGCTCCCATGCCTCCGCCCCCCACGAACTCGACCAGTTCGTAGTGATCGAGGGTCTTGCCAATCAGCGCCAGTCCCAACGATTGCGGCGTGGGAAGGGGCGGCAGCGGCGAATCGACAGGGGGCCGTTTGGAAATGACCGTCTTGTCGGTCGGCACGACTGCTGCCGGCGTGCTGGCGCCAGTAACTGAAGAGCCCCCGCTGACCACAACCGGGGTAGAAGACCTGATGCTTTCCTCCCCCAGGGGAGGGATAGCGCCGGCAGGCATGGCTACCGTCGAGACCGCGTCCGATTCGCCAGGGGAGGCCGACGGGGTGCCGCTGGACGACTCGTGTTGCGACTCGTGGTCAGTCATGGCGCACAATCCACGCGGGCAGCCACCGACCGAGGCATCTTGCGCCCGGCGCTGGGGCTGCGTCTATATGGCCCCTCCGAAGAGGGCGTTTCGTGTCCTTCAACCCGTGGCTTGTCAGCCGGAACCGGCGCATCGGGCGAGATAGCAAGCCTAAAGGTACTGTTTATCGTACTGACTAGCCCCAAGTTGTCAACAATAAATCCAATTGCGGCATGGATTTACGGCTTTGCTGTAATGCGCAGATAGAAATGTCCCCATAGACAATCACCTCCAAAGGAGGTGGTCATGGAGACATTGTCGATGAGTGGCAAGGAGCGGAGGCGGCTGGAGGTGCTGAGTCGGGTGAAGGCGGAGGAGCTTTCGCTGGCCAAAGGAG
>DATKDU010000011.1:0-40407 GCA_035512595.1 Pirellulaceae bacterium | reverse complement strand
TGCGGGAGCTTTTGCTGTTCACGATCGCAGCATCTGCCCTTTTGGCCCTTATAGCCAGCCATACATACGGCCCGCCGAATCTGCAACCGTCGTCGCTGGTGCAAGAGTTCGGATTGCCCGACCGGATGGATGCAGTAGCCCAGCGGTGCAACCTCCCCGCCGGGCCGCGCAAATACACCGGCGGGACTCACACTGTGTCGGGTAAAATGCTGTCGCGACACGTTTCGTATCGACTAGACCTGCCGCCAGATTCGCGAAATCAGCTCTTGAACGAGCTGCGGAGCGATGCGCAACAGATGCTTCACAGGGGCGACTACTCGATAATCTACGACAATGATGTCCATTCGCACGAAGAGGGCGCTGGTTTTTTCATCATGTACCGGGGCCCGTATTTGTGTGGTCAGCTCATTGTCCGGCGTTTCGACGTGTCGGACGACCAGATGGACCTGATCATCTTCGCGCACGAGAATCTAGAACGCTAAAGCCGACCCCGATCGTCGTTCCGCCGCAGGTGGGGCGGAATGGAATATGCAAACCGACGAGGGGGATAAGACAGGAAGATGATTGCGGATTGGGGAAGGGTCATTTTCCTGTCTCCCATTTCCTGTCCGTCCCCCGACGCCTTGGCCCGCGCCGTTGCCGGCATCCATAAATTGGGGTATTTTGAGGCATTGCCTTGGTGGCAGCCCTGCCTGATTTTCCCGCCTGGTTTCGTCCCACAAGTAAGCTACTCGTCGAGGTGTCTGGATGTCTGCGCTGCTTGAGACCGTTTCCCCCGCTGAACTCGAGTCCCGCGGCAAAGCGGCCAAGGACCAACTGGACGCGCAGGCGTACGAAACGGTCCAGTGGCACTTCCACGACTCGACCGGCTCGCCATTCTGGCTGGAAAAGAAGCGGGGTCTGAAGTTCGACCCGCTGAAAGAGGTCAAGTGCTTCGACGACATCAAGAAGTTCCCCCTGTTTGAGGACGAGTGGCTCCGCGGCGGACCGATCAACCGCTGGGTCCCCAAGGGGTTAGCGGGCAAGCCGGTCTACGTCTTCGAAACGGGCGGCACCACCGGCATTCCCAAGAGCCGGATGGTGATCGAGGACCACTGGACCGACTACGAGAGTTTTTCGGCGACGCTGCCGGACAAGTATTTCCCCAAGGGGGCCAACTGGCTGATGTTCGGGCCCAGCGGCCCGCGGCGGCTGCGGCTGGCGGTCGAGCACCTGGCACAGTATCGCGGCGGCATCTGCTTCTGCATCGACCTCGATCCGCGATGGGTGATCAAGCTGATCAAGAAAGGGTGGATGGAACACCTGGAAGCGTACAAGGAGCACTGCATCGACCAGGCGCTGACGGTGCTCGAAGCGGGGCACGACGTGAAGTGCATGTTCGCCACGCCGAAGCTGCTGGACGCCCTCTGCCAGGCCCTCGAAAAACGCGGCAAAACCTTCAAGGACACCGGCATCACCGGCATCTTCTCCGGCGGCACGGAGTTCACCCCGCAGTTCACCCGCTTCACCATCGAGGAATACTTCGGCGGCCCGCCCGAGACAAGCGGCATTTACATGACGCCGACCTACGGCAATACGCTGATGGGGCTGGCCTGCTCCAAGCCCGTCACCAAAGAAGACGGCTACAAGATCACCTACTATGCCCCCCAGCCGCGGGCGGTGATCGAGGTGGTCGATTTCGACGATTACAACCGCGTCGTCCCCTACGGCGATTCCGGCCGCGTGAAGCTCACGACCCTGACCAAGGAGTTCTTCGTCTCCGGCTTCATGGAGCGTGACGAAGGGGAGCGCGAGCAACCGTACGCCAAATACCCCTGGGACGGCATCAGCGGCGTCAAACCGTGGCGCGGCATCGCGTCGCAGACGACGGTGGGGGTGTACTAGGTGAGTGGTGAGTGGTGAGTGGTGAGTGGTGAGAGCATGTGAATGAATCGGGGAAAATGCAACCTGGTCAGTGCAAAATGTAAAATGCAAAAGTCAGCAAGCCGGTTTCATCGACGCATTTTGGAGCCCGCGACGAGAAGACAGCGCGGCGGATTGCAAACTGATCATTGCAAATTGGCAATTGAGAATTTGCAATGAACAATTTGCAATTGCCCAAAAAAAGCGAGGGACAATCGACGGATCGAATTGCCCCTCGCTGACGCTTCGCGTTCGTGTTACCGCTCCAGCTCCACCGTCCAGTACGCCTCGCTGATGAACTTCGCCCAACTGGCGATCGGCATTTGGCTGGAGGCGTACAGCGGCTTCCACCGGGGGCGGACGGGGCGGCTGCGCAGGCGGAGCCCCTTTTCGTCGGGAGTGCCGTCGGCCTTGCGCTTGTTGCACTCCATGCAGGCCAGGACGCAGTTTTCCCACGTGCTCTCGCCGCCGCGCGAGCGGGGGACGATGTGGTCGATCGTCAGCTCGTCGGGACGGGGGTGAGCGCCGCAGTACTGGCACTTGTAGCCGTCCCGCTTGAACAGGTTGCGGCGGCTGAAGGCCACGTGCGTCACCGGCAGCTTGTCGTAATGGGTCAGCGTCACCACCTCCGGCACGCGGAAGTGCTGCCGCACCGCGCGGATGAAGGGCTCCCCTTCCGGCGGCTTCATCCGCGACCAGTCCTCCCAGTCATACTGCTGGAAGTCGTGCGGATCGACCACGCGGGCCACGCCGTTCCAGACCAGGATCAGCGCACGAGAAACTGTGCTGACACGCACCGGCTGCCAACTGCGGTTCAGAACGAGGGTCGGGCGCTGAAGGACGGCAGTCACGATCGATAACTCCTGTGACGCGCGAGGGGGTGGTCCGTGGAAGTATTATCCACAATTGCCAGCCCGTCGGCGAGTCTACTTGCCCGCCAAGGGGGCTTCCAGCAGGAGATGCTGGGGACGGGACGGGTTCGCGGGGGGTTGGGCCAGGAGCCAGGGACCAGAGGGGACCAGAGGCCAGGGGGCGGGGGCAATTGCAAATTGAAAATTTGCAATTTGCAATTGGCAATTTGCAATCCGCCGCTGTCCTGACTCCTCCTCCCCACCACTCACCCCTACTTCCCCCGCTCCCGAGAAATCGCCGCGGCGCGCAGCACGTTGCCGTGCCGCTGGGGGGAATCGTCGGTCAGGTAGATCTGGCGGGCCTGGTCCCACTTCCCCAAAGCTTCGTAGCAGCGGCCCAGGTTGTAGCGGGCCCCCGTCTGCCAGGGCGTATCGGGATCGGCCGTCAGCACCAGGTCGCGAAACCACTCGACAGCAATCTCGTTGTTTCCCGTCTCGGCGTGCGAGAGGGCGATCCAATACGTGGCGTGCTGCCGGGCGATTCGCATCACGGCCATCATGTTGTCCAACTCCGCCTTCCTCTCCGCCGGATCGCTAGGGAGAGGGTAGTTCCCCAGGCCGAGGATCTCTCTTCCCAGCGAGTCATCGACCGATTCGATCCGCTTGTCCGACAGACGCAACTGCGAATAGCGTTGGCGAGCGCCGAGTTGCGACTCTTCATCGGGCGGGGTGTCGAATTTGCCTTGCAGGTGCAGATGGCGGGCGTGCATCAGCGGCCGCCCCGGTTCAAACAACCGGATCAATCGTTCGCGAGCCAACCTCTGCGGCGGGTCTCTCTCCAGCGCTTCCGGCAACATCGCTTGATACAGCTCGGCTTCGATCGCCACGCGCCACAGCGATACTCCCGAAACGTGCTTGCACGCCTCCAGCTCCTTTTTCAGCTCGCTGGGCCGGGTCACCAGCGTCATCTTCCGCTTGCCGACAATCGCCGGTTCCAAGAGCCGCATTCGCACCGTCAACGAAGCCAGCTCCGCATCGATCAATGCCGACACGGCCGTGAGATCGTCGGCGTGGATTGGGTACGGATCATCGCCGGGCAGGTCGAGTTGCTCTAGCAAGCTCTCGTCGGCGACCACCTGCTCGAGCGTGGCGATTCCGCGCCCCGCCGGTCCGGGAATCGGCAAGCCGAGCCCCGTGTCGAACAAATACAACTGCCCCTTGAGCAGCAAGGCGGGCAACCAGGGACGATTCCCGCCGGCACCTTCCATCTCGGGGATCGCCAGCATGACGACGTCGAGCCCGGCCTGCCGCGACAGGAGGATGAAGGTTCGCGCTCGCTCCCAGGCATCGCCGTGGCCATAGAGGAGCGTCTGCCACGGCAGTTGTCCGTAGCCCGGTCCTAATTCTCCGCGCAGAGGTCCGGGCTTCGAGGCAAGTGCTGAAGCGGGATCGGCCGCTCCCACGATGGCTTTCGGCGGCGCGGGCGGCGGCGGCAGCGGGTCGAGCTGAATGTTGCGAATGGTCCAGTCGAACAGCCGCGCGGCCGTGGCGAGTTTGCCGGCATCGTCGATGCCCAGCGATTTCTCTTGCTCTTCGAGCCAGGGAGCCAACTCGCCGCTGAGGGGTGCATCGGCAACACGGCCCGACACATCGCGAAACCAGGCACATTGCAGCAGATAGAAGATATCCCCTTGCGTGATAATCCGCCGCCGCAGCTCCTGGGGGAGTTTGTCGTGACGATAGGTCCGCGGCAGGTTGTCGATCAGCGGATCGAGCTTCTCATCGACCTCGACGCCGTCCTGCTGGTGCATCCACTTGTTGAAGTAGTAATGGGCCCGCTCCATCGACTCGCCGGCCAGCGGAATCGTCTCCAGAGCCCCGGTCGCCAGCGTCAGGTCATCTACCGGCTGCGCCAAATCCTCGGTGATCTGCGTCTGGGCAACGTTTTCCTGCGGATCGACACGGCAGCCGCGCGGCAGCGACGCGACCGCCAGCCCCACCAGCACCAGCACCGCGATGGCGCTGGCCGCCGGCCAGTAACGCAGGAGCGACGGCGCGGATGGCTGCGGCGCGTTTTCGTTCTCGTTTTCGTTCACGAAAATCTCTCCACGGTCTGGCGAATCGCCAGCAGTCGATCGAGCACCCCCGGCAGATCATCGAGCCGCAGCATGTTCGGGCCGTCGCTAGGCGCTTGATCGGGATGGGGATGCGTTTCCAAAAACAGGCCGTCAATGCCGACGGCCATCGCCGCGCGCGCCAGGGGCTCAACCATCGCCCGATTGCCGCCGGTGGCGCTTCCCAATCCGCCCGGCTCCTGCACGCTGTGCGTGGCGTCAAACACGACCGGCACTCCCAGCTCGCGCATCATCGGCAGCGACCGCATGTCGTTGATCAATCGGCCGTAGCCGAAGAACGTCCCCCGCTCGCAGAGCAGGATGTTGTCGCAGCCCGCCGCAAGGAGCTTGGTCACGACGTGCCGCATGTCCCAAGGGGCCATGAACTGCCCCTTTTTGACATGCACGGCCCGCCCGGTCTGGGCCGCAGCCACCAGCAGGTCGGTTTGCCGCGCTAGAAAGGCCGGGATTTGCAGGACGTCGCACACTTCCGCCGCCGGAGCCGCTTGCTGCGACTCATGGATGTCGGTCGTCACCGGCAGCCCCGTCTGCCGCTTGACCTCGGCCAGCACCGCCAGCCCCTCTTCCAGCCCTGCGCCGCGAAAGGCGCTGGCGCTGGTGCGATTGGCCTTGTCGAACGACGCCTTAAACACGAGTTGCAACGGCCGCGAGGCGGCGATCTCCTTGAGCCGCGCGGCGATCGAGAGCGTGAGTGCCGGCGACTCGATGACGCACGGGCCGGCAATCAACAAGAGCGGCTGGCCGGGGCCGCAGCGATACGGACCGATCTGAGCCGGATTTTGGGGAGCAAGCTCGATCACGTTGTCACCCGCTGGTGGGTTTCAGCTTGTTGGCGCTCGGCCCACGGTCGGGTCACGAGCAGGGTCAGGCGCTTGGGCAGGATGCGGATGGTCAGGGGAAGTTCGCCTCCCGGATCGCCGTCAATCTGGTAGGGGACCGCGGCGGTCGATTCAATCGTCAGTTCGGCGCAGCGCACCAGGTGAAAATCGTCCATCGCCTGATGCTGACCCAAAACCACGCCCCCCAAATACAACAGCCCGCTCCACAGCGATCCCTCCTTGAACGTACACACGTCGAAGAGGCCGTCGGTCCCGGATGCCTCGGGGGCAATGTTCAGTCCGCCGGCATAGCGGGGCAAATTCACCACGAACACCCACCGGGCCGTCAGCACCTCGTCTCCGCTGGCCCCGTCCTGCTGAAAGGGGGATGATGGCCCCCCCGGCGCACAACGGCAGTGTACCGTCACCGGCGGGTAGTCGTAATTACGAATGGCATCGACGATTGGTTTGATATACGACAGGTGATGGATGTGCCCCCGCCGGTCCCGATGCAGCCGCCGCACTACGTCGGCATCGAACCCGCAGCCGACCATCAGCGTGAACAGCCGCCCGTTGGCCAGGCCCGCATCGAGCTGCACGGTCAGCCCGCCGGCGATTCGCTCCGCCATCGCCCGCGTATCGGTGGATAGTTCCAGGTGGCGGGCCAGCAGGTTCTCCGTCCCCAAGGGCAGGATCGTCAGCGGCATTTCCGGCGGCATGCACTCGGCCACCAGCCGCGCGGTTCCATCGCCGCCGGCGGCCACGACCCCCCGCACATCCACAAGCGAAGAGCGGCCCAACAAGTGGCCGCACAACTCATCCACCCCGCGAAAAACCTGCGGACGGAGCTTGTGATCGACCAATCGCGCGACCAGATCCTCCACGACCGGAGACTGCTCGCGTGCGCCGGCCCGCGGATTCACGGCAATGAGCACGTCCCTGGCGGAAAAGTCAATCTGGGCAAGAGGAAGCGACACGCAGGGGATGATCAATTCTGGTGCAGGGTGGCGCGAGTAAACGCAGGGTTCTCGCCTCAATTGTAGCGAAACAAGACAAACGGCTGGGAGGGATTGCGAGTGGAAGTTTTATGGCGACCAGCGGCATTGCCGGAGTTCTTTCTTAAACCTTGGATCAGCAGCGACTTAGGATGCGGCCGCGAGAAGGGCGAAGAATTGCTTGCGTTCTGGCACGCCGCCTGCCTAGGGAGTGGATCGTCGTGCATTGCACGACCTTCACTTCGAGGACCGTGGGGGCTCTGACGATTTTTAGCGGCGTGGTTGCCTTGCCCCTGGCCATCACCGCATACCAAAGAGTCTTTGGTACGTCAGAGCCCCCGATTTTTCTTCGTGGGCAGGCGTCTCGCCTGCCGTCCTTCAAGTTTTGCTGGCCCATGCGGCATAGAATGTCTCCCCAAAGTTGGCGAACAACTCCGAACCACCCGAATGGGGGAGAGCGAGCGTACGGGCGGCAGTCTGCGTCGGCCCGTTGCCCGGCGACGGCTTTACGCGCAGACTACGAAGGCCGAATGACGATCGAGACTGGTATGCGCGCGGTAACACTCACAGATGCGGTTGCCTTTCCCCCGCTCCGCTTCCGCGGCCAGCTCCGCCCCAGCCAGACGGAGGTGGTCGCCATTGCCCAGAAGAAGCTGGCGGAAGGGGCTCGGCGGCTGCACATTGTTGCGCCGCCCGGATCGGGAAAGACGGTGCTCGGGCTGTATCTGTGGGCCGCCTGTATCCGCCGGCCGGCACTCGTCCTGTCCCCCAACTCGGCCATCCAGGCGCAGTGGGCGGCCAAGTGCGAGCTGTTCGACGGCACGGGCAACTGCGTCATCAGCACCGATGTGCAATCGCCGGGGCTGCTGACGTCGCTGACCTACCAGGCGATCACGATCCCCGGCCGCGGGGACGACGATCTCGATGCGGCCGCCTGCGGGCTGTGGCGGGAGAAGCTGATCGAGAAGGGGCAGGCCAAGGACCCGGAAGAGGCCGAAATCTGGCTGGCCGATCTCTTGCGGCACAATGCGGGATATTACGAGCAGCGGCTGGCCTCGTACCGCAAGCAGCTCCGCGATGCCAGGGCCATCGGCGGTGAGGCGCTGGCGACGCTCCACGCCAGTGCGCTGGCCTCGCTGGAGCGGCTTAAGGCACAGCGGATCGGGCTGATCATTCTCGATGAGTGCCACCATCTGCTGGGGCACTGGGGGCGCGTGCTGGCCGACGCACACGATCTACTCGAAGAGCCGGTGATCGTCGGCCTGACCGCCACGCCGCCGGATCGCGACGGCAAACTGCCGGCCGACGTGCTGCGGTACGACGAGTTCCTCGGTCCCGTCGATTACGAAGTGCCGGTGCCCGCGGTCGTGAAGGACGGGTTTCTCGCGCCGTATCAAGACCTGGCGTATTTCGTCCGCCCGCGCCCGGAGGAGCTGTCGTTCATCGCCAATGCGGATGACGAGCTGCACACGATTGTGAGGGAGTTGTGCGATGCCGGGGCGTTTGCAGAACGGGATTCATTCCGTTCTGAGTTCGAAGGGATTTCCCTTCCGCAACGAGAGGCCGAGGGAGATTCAGGGACCGGAATGAATTTTGTTCTACGGCGTGAGTCGCTTCCCCAGTGGTTGCTGCGGGTGCTGGCCGAGAAGCGACTGCCGACGGGGGTCGCCAAGGACTGGGCCAGCTTCGAGCGCCGCGATCCGGAGTTCGCGCTGGCTGCCCGCCGCTTCCTGACGCAGCGAAGGTTCTCGCTTCCCGAGGATGTCCCGCCGGTCGAGGAAGAGCCGGAAACCGAGGAAGCGCCCGAGATGGAATTTTTGGCGCCGGTCCTCGACCGCTACGTCCGCCATCGCCTCCGCCGCTCGGCCGACGAACGCGATCACGCGCTGGCCGAGAAGACCATCGCCCGCCTGCGGATCCTCGGCATTCAGATCACTGAGACCGGCTGGCAGGCGTGCGCCTCGCCGGTCGGCCGCGTGATGGCCTACTCGCGGAGCAAAGCGGAAGCCCTCGCGCCGATCCTGGCTGCCGAGCACAAGCTGCTGGGGGACCGTCTCCGCGCCGTCGTGGTCGCCGACTATGAAAAATCGTCGGCTGTCGCGGCCAGCGTGGCGGGACTGCTCGACGAAGAGGCGGGGGGCGCGATTGCCGCGTTCAAGACGCTCATTCGCCGCAGCGAAACCGACTGCCTCAACCCGGTGCTGGTGACCGGGTCGAGCGTGCTGGTGGATGACGACCTGCAGACGCCTTTTTTGGAAGCGGCGAAAAAGTGGCTGGCGGACGAGGGCTACGAAGTCGAGCTTTCGATGACGGAAGAAGCAGGTTTTCATGTCGTCGTCGGCCGCGGCGGAGACTGGTGCCCGCGGGTTTACGTCGAGTTGATCACCGAGCTGTTCCAGCGGGGGATCACCCGCTGCCTGGTCGGGACGCGGGGGCTTTTGGGCGAAGGGTGGGACGCGACGAAGATCAACGTCCTCATCGACATGACGACCGTCACGACCAGCATGACGGTCAACCAGCTCCGCGGCCGATCGATCCGCCTGGATGCCGACGACCCGCGCAAGCTGGCCAACAACTGGGACGTGGTCTGCATCGCGCCGGAGTTCAGCAAGGGGCTCGACGATTACTATCGCTTTCGCGCCAAGCACGAGACGCTGTACGGCGTGACCGACGACGGGGCCATTGAGAAAGGGGTCGGCCACGTCCACCCGGCATTCACGCGTCTCAAGCCCGAAGGCCTCGAGGGGAACGTAGCGGCCATCGACGAGGAGATGCTGGCCCGCGCCGCCCGCCGCGACGAAGTCCGCGCGCTGTGGAAGATCGGCCAGCCGTACCAGGGACTTCCGATCCGCGCGCTGGAGTACAAGCCGCGCAGCGAGCCGACCGGCCGCGAGTTTCCCCCCTTCAAGGGCTCGCGCTCGCCCTGGAGCTCGCGGTCGCTGGCGCTGGCGATCGGCGAGGCCGTGCTGGGGGCGCTGATCGAGGCAAAGCTTCTCCAGCGCGGGCCGGCCGTTCATGCGGCCGACCGGGCCGGCGGCTACGTGCGGTTGTTCCTGGAAAATGCGCCGGAAGAAGAGAGCCAGCTCTTCACGCAATCGCTGCACGAAGCGCTGGGCCCGCTTCACTCCCCGCGGTACGTGATTCCGCGGCTGATCGACCGGCTCGACGAGACCTGGCTGTCGTCGCTCTTGCCGCAGATCGTCGGGCAGTTCTTCCGCACGCGGACGCGGAAGCAGGCCATGCTGCACGCCGTTCCCTCCGCGCTGGCCCGCAACCGCGACCTGGTGGCCATCTACGAACAGCACTGGAACCGGCACGTCAGCGCGGGGGAAGCGATCTTCACCCTCCGCGGCAGTGCCGACGAACTGCTGGAGAAAGCCCGCAAGAGGAGCGAGCTATCGAGCGCGTGGGTGCATGAGAAGGAGGTGTTCTTGTAGTCCGCCGTCGTTTTTGAATGACCAATGACCAAGCCCCAATGACCAATGGGCAACAACCAACATTGGTCATTGGGGCTTGGTCATTGGTCATTGGAACTGGCTTCCGTCACGCTGATGGTAGGTGCGCTGGCTGGGGTCGATGGTTCTGGTGCAGCGGAAGAATCTGCCGGCGGCTGAACGCGGGCGACGCGGCCCCGGCTGGCGTCCGTCAAGATGACGTCGCCGGCCGACAGGCCGCTGGTGATTTCAATCCCTGCGGCGCTGCGCCGTCCGGTCGTTACGACTTGCTCTTGGGCTGCGCCGTCCACCACCTTCCACACCTTCTCGGCCCCGGCAAACTCGCTGAGTGCCGCCGGTGGAATGACGATCGCCTGGGCGCTCGGATCGAGGAACACTTCCGCCTGCACGAACATGCCGGTTCGCAGCCGGCCGTCGGGATTGGGGACCGAAACCTCGAACATCAGCGAGCGGTTGCTCTCCTCGACGACCGGGCTGATCCGCGAGATCGCCGCGGTGAGCGGCTCGTCGATCGTTTCGACGGCCAGCCGCACCTGCTGGCCGATCGCCAGGTCGCGGGCGTGCCGCTCCGGCAGCGTGCCGCGATACCGCAGGGTGCCGGTCCGCACCAGCGTCACGATCGGTGCGCCGATTTGCACAAAGGTGCCGGGCGCAATATGCCGCTGCTGCACCTGTCCCTCGAAGGGAGCAACGACGACCGTATCGGCCAGCCGCTGCTCGGCCAGGGCCAGCTCCGCGCCGCGGACGCGAATCTGGGCGATCCTTTCCAGCACGCCGTTGATGGCCGAGGCGTGCCGCGCTTCGGCGACGCGCTCGGCGGCCAGTGCTGCATCGAGGTCCTCCTGGGTCACCGCATTCTTGGGGAGCAGGCGCTGCATCCGCTGGGTGCGGGTCTTGGCCTCGTCCCAGACGGCCTGCGCCTCGCGGACCGGCGGCGACTTTTGCGGCGAAAGCTGCTCGAGCGGATCGTCGGGACCAAGTCCCAGTGCGGCCCGCGCCTGCACGAGCTGCGTCTTGGCGAGCGTCACCTCCAGCTCGAATTCCTGCTGGTCGAGTGCCGCGAGCTGCGCCTGCTGGGCGACGGAATCCCCCACGTCGAAAAAGACTTTCGCGACCCGGCCGGCGACTTTAGCGCCCACGACGGTCACGTCGTCAGCCACGAGGCTCCCTTGCGAGCGGACGGTCGCCGGCAGAATGCTCGGCGCGACCACCAGCAGCTCGGCCTCGATGACCGGCAGCTCGGCCTTGGAAGCATCCTGGGCCTTGCGTGGAGCCCCCTCCTGACGGCAGCCAGAGTGCAGCCCCAGCCAGAGGCAGATAAACGCGAGCCAAATTGCTTTCCGCCGCCTCAGGCGACCAGGGTGATCCGCCATCCGACCTGTCTTTCCCGACAACCGTGGATCTTCGGCTCCTTCCGCCAGTGGTGCATCCCTGCACTGATCCTTTTATACCACCAGCGGAAAGCGATTGCGACTTGAAATGGCGGCTGTGGCGGAGGCCGACCGATTTTCGGCCGGCCGTTTGACCGCGGCCGAATTGCCGACGACAATCGGCCGCAGTTGACCATTCCTTCCTCTGGGCTTTGGAACCGGCATCATGTCGAAGCCGCCTGGCCTGATGTTTTCGTTGACCCTTGCGGTCGCGTCGCTGTGCGGCGCACTGAGCCTGGCTGCCGATCCCCCTCGCCCGAGCATCATCGTCATCCTTGCCGACGACCAAGGCTCAGCCGACCTGGGCTGCTACGGCGCGCAGGACTTGCACACCCCTCACACGGACGCCTTGGCGGCGCGTGGCGTGCGCTTCACGCAGTTTTATGCCGCCGCTCCGGTCTGCTCGCCGTCGCGAGCCGGACTGCTGACCGGACGATGGCCGGTGCGCGCCGGGGTGCCCGGCAACTGCGCGTCGCAGGCCGGCGGCCAGGGGGCGCTGCCGCCGGAGGAGGTGACGCTCGCGGAGATGTTCCGCGCTGCCGGCTATGCCACGGCTCACATCGGCAAATGGCACCTGGGGTACACGCCGGAGACGTTGCCCGCTACGCAGGGATTCGAACACACCTTTGGCCACATGGGGGGCTGCATCGACAACTTCTCGCACTTTTTCTACTGGAGCGGCCCGAACGTCCACGACCTGTGGCGCAACGGTACGGAAGTGTTTCACGACGGCGAGTATTTTCCGGATCTGATGACGCGCGAAGCGGGCCAGTTCCTGGAGCGGAATCGCGACAGGCCGTTCTTCCTCTATTACGCTCTCAACACGCCGCACTATCCCTATCAGGGGGAACCGAAGTGGCTCGCGCATTTCAAGGACCTGCCCCAGCCGCGCCGGCTCTACGCAGCTTTCGTTGCCGCGCAGGACGAGCGGTTGGGCAAACTGTTTCAGACGGTCGCTGCGCTCGGCCTGCGCGAGCGGACGATCATTGTATTTCAGAGCGACAACGGCCATTCCACCGAGGAGCGCGCGCACTTCGGCGGCGGCAGCGCGGGGCCTTACCGTGGCGCGAAGTTCAGCCTGTTTGAGGGGGGCATCCGCCTGCCGGCGATGATTTCGTGGCCGGGCCAGATTCCGACCGGCGTAGCGCGCGACCAGGTCGGACACGCCTGTGACTGGCTGCCAACGCTGGCGGAACTGGCGAGCGTAGAGCTCCCCGCCGCCCGGTTGGACGGTCGCAGCCTGACGGGCGTGATCCGCGACGCCAAGGCGCCGAGCCCGCACGCGGACCATCCGCTGCACTGGCAGGTCGGCACAGGACCAAATGCCGATTGGGCCGTGCGGGTCGGTGACTGGAAACTCATCGGCAGCACGCGAGACACGACCGACGGCCGCCGGCCGGTAAAGGTGTCGAACTTTCTCGCCAATTTGAAAACCGACCCCGCCGAGATGACCAACTTCGCCGACCAGAACCCGGAGATTGTCACGCGGCTGCAAAGGCTGCACGATCAACATCTGGATTGAACTGAGAGTTGATGGACATGAAAACCTGGCTTGCCCTGACGTTCAGCCTGATAACGAGCTTCGCCGCCGGTGCCCAGCAGCGGCCGAACATTCTGTTTGCCATTGCCGACGACTGGGGGCTGCACGCCGGGGCCTACGGCACCTCCTGGGTGAAGACTCCCTCCTTCGATCGCATTGGGCGGGAAGGGTTGCTGTTCCGGAACGCCTACACGCCTGTGGCGAAGTGCGCTCCCTCACGCGCTATCGCCCTCACGGGACGCCACGCGTGGCAGAACGAGGAGGCGGGCAATCACATGGCCTACTTCCCTGCCAGGCTGAAAAGTTGGCCCGAGGTGCTCCGGGAAAATGGCTGGCACGTGGGGATCACTGGAAAGGGGTGGGGGCCGGGCATCGCCAATGACGCCGGCGGCAGGCCGCGCCAGATCACAGGCAAACCTTTCAATCAGCGCAAAGCCCAGCCACCCGCTACCGGCATGGGCAGCAACGATTACGCGGGAAATTTCAGCGACTTCCTGGTTGCTGCACCGCAGGGCGTTCCGTGGTGTTTCTGGTATGGCTGCACCGAACCGCATCGCGGCTATGAATTCCAATCAGGCGTCAACAAAGGAGGAAAAAGGCTCACCGACGTCACCAAAGTGCCGGCGTACTGGCCCGATGATGACATTGTCCGCCACGACATGCTCGACTACGCCTTCGAGGTGGAACATGCGGACAGCCATCTCGGCCGCATGATCGCCGAGTTGGAGAAGCGTGGTTTGCTGGACAACACGCTCATCATCGTGACCAGCGACCACGGCATGCCCTTCCCGCGGGTGAAGGGATATGCCTACCACGACTCGAATCACATCCCGCTGGCGATTCGCTGGCCGGGCGGTGTGAATCGCCCCGGCCGCGTCATCGAGGACTTTGTGGATTTCGCCGACATCGCCCCGACGCTGCTCGACTACGCCGCCATCTCGGCGCACGACAGCGGCATGCTGCCGGTCACAGGAAAAAGCTGGCGGCCCATCCTGGAAAGCGACACGTCCGGGCGCGTCGTTCCCGAGCGCGACCACGTCCTGATTGGCAAGGAGCGCACCGACGTGGGCCGCCCGCACAACTGGGGCTATCCCATCCGCGGCATTGTGACCGCCACGCATCTCTACCTGCGAAACTACGAGCCGACGCGCTGGCCCGCCGGCAATCCGGAGACCGGCTACCTGGATACCGACGGCAGCCCGACCAAGACCCTGATCCTCGACTTGGGTCGGAAGAATCGCGCGGACCGGTTCTGGCGGCTCAATTTCGGCATGCGCCCCGCCGACGAGCTCTATGACCTGCTTGCCGACGCCGACTGTGCGCACAACTTGGCCGCCGAGTCTGAACACGGCGACCGCGTCGCAAAGCTGCGCCAGCGCATGGAAGCTGAACTGAGGGCGCAGGGCGATCCTCGGATGTTCGGACGCGGGCACATCTTCGACGAATACCAACCCACCAGCGGCGACGGCTTCTACGAGAAGTTCGTGCGCGGCGAGGAGCCTAGCGCCGGCTGGGTCAGCCCGACCGACTTCGAGAAGGAGCCCCTTCAGCCATGAGACCGCTTTCATTGCTCATCGCATTGGCGCTCACGGCTTCTTCCGCGATCGCTGCGCCGACGCCCAACATCGTCCTGCTGATGGGCGACGACCACGGCTGGGAAGAGACGGGGTACAACGGCCATCCGCACGTCAAGACGCCAGTGCTCGATGAGATTGCCGCCACGGGGCTGCGGCTGGAGCGGTTCTACGCCGCACATCCGAGCTGCTCACCGACACGCGCCAGCTTTTTGACCGGACGCCATCCCAACCGGATGGGCACCTTCGCGCCGGGCTGGTCGCTGCGGCCGGAGGAGATCACGATCGCGCACCTCCTGCGTAATGCCGGCTACCGCTGCGGACACTTTGGCAAATGGCACGTGGGTCCCGTCAAAGCCGATTCGCCCACGAATCCCGGCGCGATGGGCTTTCACGAGTGGGTATCGCACGACAATTTCTTCGAGCTGAATCCGTCGCTTTCGCGCAATGGCGGCCCGCCGGAGGTTTTCCGTGGGGAAAGTTCCGATATCGTCGTCGGCGAAGCCATCCGCTTTATCGACAGCGCCAAGAGCGCGGGAAAGCCGTTCTTTGCCGTGGTCTGGTTCGGCTCGCCGCATGAGCCGTACAGCGGCTTGCCCGAAGATCTCGCGCTGTACGACGATCTGCCCGCCAAGTATAGCAAGCAGGTGAACCTTACTTCCAACGAAACCGGCGGACCGACTCGCCGGCCGCAGGGGGAAGTGCTGCGCGAACGATACGCCGAAATCACGGCGATGGATCGCGCCATTGGCCGGCTGCGGAAGCATCTTGCCGCGCAAGGGCTCCGGCAGGACACGCTCCTGTTCTATTGCGGCGACAACGGCACGTCGGCCGATGGAGCCCTCGGTGCACCGCATCGCGGCGTCAAAGGCCAGGTCTATGAAGGGGGAACGCTCGTCCCCGGCCTCATCGAATGGCCGGCGCGGATTCCCCAGCCGCGCAGCACCAGCTTCCGCGCGAGCACCAGCGATCTGCTGCCGACGCTTTGCGCGATTGTCAATCAGCCGCTGCCCAAGCGTCCGCTAGATGGAATGGATCTTACTGGGGTGCTGGATGGCAAAGCCACCGAGCGCTCCGCGCCGCTCTGCTTCTGGGAATTCAATACCCAGCGGCTGGCGGCCTCGAATCCTACGCCGTGGATCGATCCGGAGTTGCAGAAGGGAACGACGCCGCTGGTGAAGCTGATGGCTGGCAAAGCGACTCGGGACTTCAGAAACCTCCGGCATCCTGAAATCACCAATGCCGACTATCTTGGCCCCCGTGCCATCATCGACGGCCGCTTCAAACTCGTCATTCACGAATCCGGCGGCGGCAGTGTCCGTCGCGAGCTCTTCGATCTGGCAGTCGATCCGGCGGAGAAATTCAACCTGCTCGCACAGCAAACCGCGGTCGTTGAAGAACTCCAGTCCAAGCTCCGCCAGTGGCAGGAGTCCGTCCTCCACAGCCTCACCGGCGCCGACTACGTCAAGTGACTCCAACGATGAAATACACGTGCAATGATGCTCTTTGGCTGACAGGATTTCGGCAATCGTCACGTGCTCCTCACGCAGCCGCTGGGCTGAGATTTGAGGACTCAACGGCAAAGTGAGGTGTCCCTTGCGATTGTTCAGCGTCATCAACCTTGCGTCGCTCTTGATCGTGACGCACAGTGCCGTAGCTGATGCCGCTGCGGCATCGAAGCCCCATATCGTCTTCGTCATGGCCGATGACATGGGCTGGGGGCAGACTGGGTATCGCAACCACCCCGTGCTCAAGACGCCAAACCTAGATGCGATGGCGGCCAATGGTTTGCGGCTGGAGCGGTTCTATGCCGGCTGTCCGGTCTGTTCTCCGACGCGCGCGAGCGTACTGACGGGCCGTTCCCCCGACCGCACCGGCGTGCTCACGCACGGTTACGCGCTGCGACCCCAGGAGCGGACGATCGCCCAGGCGCTGAAAGGAGCGGGCTACGTCACGGGACACTTCGGCAAGTGGCATCTCAATGGGTTCAAGGGCCCCGGGGCGCCGATCCTGAAAGGCGATCCGCGCAGCCCCGGCGCTTTCGGCTTCGACGAGTGGGTGTCGGTAACGAATTTCTACGACGTCGATCCGCTCATGAGCCGCTCTGGAGAAATCGAACAGTTTCACGGCGACTCGTCCGAGATCGCCGTCGCCGAGGCGGTCAAATTCCTCGACAAACACCGCGGCAGTGGCAAGCCGATGTTTGCCGTCGTCTGGTTCGGCACGCCGCACAGCCCATTCAAAGCGCTCGATGCGGACAAAGCGGCATTCCTCGCACTCAATGACGCTTCCGCCAACCATTATGGCGAGTTGGTGGCGATGGACCGCGCCGTCGGCACCTTGCGCGCGAAGCTGCGCGAGTTTCAGCTCGCCGACGACACGCTGCTGGTGTTTTGCAGCGATAACGGCGGCCTGCCGGGAATCAGACCCGAAACGGTCGGCGGCCTGCGTGGCAACAAGGGCTCCGTGTACGAAGGGGGCCTGCGCGTCCCTGGCATCATCGAATGGCCGGCCGTCATTCAGCCGCGCGTGACGAGCTTTCCTGCTTGCACGATGGACCTGTTTCCCACCGTTGCCGACCTGTTGGGCTTGCCGGACGACGTGTTTGTGAAACCGCTCGATGGAATCAGCCTCAGGCCGCTGCTGACCGCCGAAATCGCAGAGCGATCGCAGCCCATCCCGTTTCGCTTTGGCCAGAAGCTAGCGCTGATTGACAATCGCTACAAACTGCTCAGCGACAACCGCCGCAGCGGGGCATTTGAGCTTTACGACCTGATCGACGACCCGCAGGAGTCGCGCGACGTGAGCGGTGAGCAGCCGGAAGTCTTCGCGCGCATGAAACGCGATCTGCTGGCGTTCGATGGCGCAGTCGATGCGAGCTTCGCGGGGCGAGACTATCCCGGCGGCAAGGTCTCGCCGCCAGACCCCGAATCAATCTTCTGGTACGATGCGCCTGCGTACGCGCCGTACCTGCAAGAGTGGAAGGATCGCTGGGAATTTAAGACCTACCTTGACCGACAGCGCAAGGCCGGCGCCGGTAAGAAGGCGAAGTGACACGTCAAGTGCGAAAGGTGCGAAAATGAACCTGCGAGCCCTCCTGCTGACCGCGGTCTGGACGACGGCAACGCTCTTGGCGACATCGCTGTCCGCCGCCGATCGCCCCAACGTCTTGTTCATTGCGATCGACGACCTGAATCACTGGGTCGGCCATCTGGGTGTTCATCCGCAGACGAAGACACCCAACATCGACCGGCTGGCAGGGCAAGGAGTCAGCTTCACGAAAGCCTACTGCACGGCCCCCGCCTGCAATCCCTCGCGGGCGTCGCTGATGTCGGGCCTGCGGCCCAGCAGCACGGGCTGCTACCTCAACGGCCAGAATTGGCGGCCGGGAATCAGCGAGGAGAAGCTGCTCAATTCGCATTTCTTCCGGGCCGGCTACCGCGTCTACGGCGCCGGCAAGATCTATCACGGCGCCAGCGACCGCGGCGGCGAGTGGACGGACTACTGTCCCGGCGCCGGCGGCGGCCTTGAGCTCCATCCATCCGCCAAGGACGACGGCGTCGGCGGAATCAAGTTTGGCCCGCTGGCCAACCGCGACGAAGAAATGCCCGACTACAAGGTCGTCAGCTACGCCCTGAAGCGGCTCGAGGAGACCAGCGACAAGCCGTTCTTTTTGGCCGTTGGCCTGGTGAAGCCGCACATGCCCTTCAGCGTCCCCAAAAAATGGTTCGACATGTTTCCGCTGGAGTCGATCCAGTTGCCGCCGCATCGCGAGGACGACCTGAGCGATGTCCCGCCCTCGGGCGTCCGCATGGCCCGGCCCGAAGGGGACCACGCGCAAATCGTCGCCTCCGGCCGCTGGAAGGAGGCCGTGCAGGCCTACCTGGCGACGATCGCCTTCTGCGACTCGCAGGTCGGCCGGCTGCTCGATGGTCTCGAGAAATCGCCGCACCGCGACAACACCATCGTCTGCCTGTGGAGCGATCACGGCTGGAGCCTGGGGGAGAAGTCGCACTGGCGCAAGTTCGCCCTCTGGGAAGAGCCGACGCGGACCGTCTTGGTGTGGAAAGCGCCCGGCGTGACGCAGCCCAAGACGACTTGCGCCCGGCCGGTCGATTACACCTGCATCTATCCCACGCTCTGCGCGCTGACTGGCGTCCAGGCTCCACCGCACCTGGAGGGGCGCGACCTCTCGCCCCTGCTCAAGAACCCGCATGCCGCTTGGGAAGTCCCGGCGATCACGACGCACGGCTTCAAGAATCATGCCGTGCGAACGGAAGATTGGCGGTACATTCGCTACGCCAATGGCGACGAAGAGCTGTATCATAGCGCGGGCGACCCGCACGAATACACGAATCTCGCCGGCTCGGCCGAGCACGCCGCCAAAAAAGCGGAACTGGCCAGGCTATTGCCCAAGGCCGACGCCCCGGAGCTGCCAACAACTCGTGGCAAAGGCGCGCCGGCGAAGGCCGGTAAAGGCAAGAAGGCCAAGGTAAGTGGCGCAACTTCGGGGCGTCAATGATCTCAAGGCCCGCGATCACTCACAAAGTCCTTCTCCAGCAGCTTCACGCGGAACGCGCCAAAACGCCACGCTGTCAGCCAGATTTCACCCGGACGACGTTCAAACAGATAGGGATACGACAGCTCCTTGCGCGGATAAGCACCGTCGGCATTCGGAACGACCGTGGCAACAACCTGCGGTTGGCTCCACGTGCGGCCGTCGTCGTGCGAGAAGGCGAGAGAAAGCTCCTGGCGGTTATTTGAAGTCCGCGTGGCGGACCACTGTAAGTCGCCCCCGGCCGGCGGATAGTCTTCGGTTCCCTGCCAATGGAATCGGTTCCATGCGATGACGATTCTTCCGCTGGCAAGCCGCTCCATGATCGGCGGCGCAGCACTGGCATCCAGCCCGGTCGGCCCAAGGGGACGCCAGGTGCGCCCCATGTCGATCGAATCCGCCTGCCAGAGCCGGCCCCAGTTGGTCCGCATGAACATGAGCAGGCTGTCGTCCTGGCGCTGGACCAGGCTGGCTTCGATCGCGCCGTCGTGATGGCCGATCCCGCCCAGGTCGATGACGTTGCTGCGCTTCCACGTCCGTCCCTGGTCGCCGGAAGCGTATGTCACCACCGCATGACGGCCGGGGTTGTGCAGCATCATTTGGCTGGTGAACACCACCGACCCATCGGCAAGCTGAATCATGTCGCGGACGGCGCCGGTCCAGTCGTCGTGCATTTTCTGCGGCGTCTCCCAAGTGCGGCCGCCGTCGTGGCTGCGGACGACGTAATTCGGCAGCTTCGCGGCGGGCGAGTCGTGAAGCGCCTTGTCCCAGGCCCAGCCAGAGCGCTCGACCAGATTCATGAAGGACACGATCACCGTTCCCTCCCGAGTGCAAACCAGCGCCCGCTCGTAGCTGATCCGGAATCGATCGGGCTCCGCGAAGATGGGAATCTTCTCCCATGTCTTTCCATCGTCGCGCGAAATCATGGCATGCGTGGCGTTGCCTGCGTCTTCCACCGTCACCAGATCGCCGCTGGGAAGAACGGCGAAAGGCCCCATCGGCAGGCCCTTCAAATACTCGGCCCGCTGGTGGATACGATGTTCACCCGCCGGCTGGCCCCACTGCTGCCGCGCTAACTGAGCATTCAGGGACGCTGGCGCGGCAAGCAAGAAAACCAGGATCAGTGTCGCTCTCATGGCTCGTCTTTCAGGTGCGTGAACTTCAAGGAGTACAAATCTGCGTCGCGGAGCACGAACCGCAGCCGCACCGGTTTGCCGGAGAGGCTGCCGACGTCGCTGCCGTTCTTCCAGGCGACCGTGCGGTCGATGCTGTCTCCAAACGCGGGCTCGCATTCGTCGAGCGCGAACCCTGGCAGTGCTTTGCCGTCGGCGTCTTGAATCTCGACGCGGATGTCCCCCGCGGCCGAGGAGGCGAAGTTGATCGTCAGTTGGTCCCCAGTGAACGTCAGCGGCCTGGTGAGGAGTTCGCCCCCCTTCAGCGGGGCCGTGATGGACACGAAACCGTCCAGCCGCAACGTATAGCGGCGAATCGCGTTGCCCTGGCCGTGCCAGGAGCCTTCGCTGGCATATAGCGACAGTTCGTTGGGGGCTCCCGGCAGCGAGGATTTGGTTTCGACGGCGTGCCAGGCAATGTATTGTTGTCCGTAGAGCCAGGTATCGGGGCGCTCGGGGCCAGGACGCAGAAAGGCTTCGTTCCAGCGCTCGAAGTGAACTCCGTCGCGTCCGGCCATCAGCAAACCCTCGGTGAGTGCCGTTCCGTATCGTAGATGCGCCGCCGCCCGCTGCTCGCGCTCCTGGCGCTGCGGCAGTGCCCGCATCGACTCCGACCAGCCTCGTTCGATGTACCGAGTCGGGAAGCCGATCAGGATGTGCGGGGCGCGAAAGTAGGGCGCGACTTGATTGGTATAGAGGTGCTCGGCGGGGGAGTCCTTATAGGTCAGATCGGCTTCATTCTCCCACGTCAGGAAGTCGCGCGAAGTGGCCGTGCGAATCGCCCGGTAACCGGCCGGCTTCCACACTTTGCCCGTGGTCACCCCTTCCGTGAACGTGCGGAAGTAAGCCCGGTAGACGCCGGCCGTGGCGTCCCAGAAAGCAAGGTTCTGCGAATCAAACGCCCCCTTCGTAACCACCGGCTTGTCGTGCAACAGCGACCAGTGAATGCCGTCGGCGGAGTGAAAGGCGAACAGGCCGCCTTCTGACGCCAGGCCGCCGAGTGCCTTGAATCGCGACTGGGGCGGGCAGTCGGCTCGCGAGTCGAGAAACGGAGCAAAGTTGTGGGTGCCGACGCCGGTCCAGATAATGTTGTTCTGCTTGGAACCGTGTCCGCTGGCTAGCGCGTGCTCGTGCAGCCCCAGGTCCGGCTTGGTGAACGTGATCCCGTCCCGGCTCTCCGCATAGCAGTAGACCTCGCGTCCCAGCTTCAGCTTGCCGTCTTCCACTCCCAGCGCCGAGCCGCGGTAATACATGCGGTACAGATCGCCATCGCGAATGACCGAATGATATCCGCTGCCAGCTCCTTCCCACGGTGCATCATGCACGATGGCGATCTGGCGCGGCACCGGATGATGGAGCTGCCGCCGCGCATCGCGGAGCGATTCGATCAAGTGGTCATCCACGAACAGCTCGCGGCGAGCTCCGATGTCGATCGGCTCGGCGGCCTGTCCGACAACCGCCAAACCAGGCAGCAGCCACGCAGCGGCGGCGATCGTCGCTCTCGAAATCTTAAGCCATCTCATGTGCTCACTCCGCGATGTGCAAATAGCAGACGTCGCATCCCTCCGTGACGCGGCTACGACGGGTTTCTCACGAATGCCGTTACACCAGAATACTGCATCCTTGAGTGTCGCTCCATCAGCGAGGCGAGCACTCCATGCACAGCCGTCGCGATCCTGGCTTTCCATTGGTCCGCAGACGTCCAGGACCGGCAGCTCCACCTTTCCGCTTTTCGACCGAGTTGTCAAAAGTGCCGGTCGTGTTTTGGATGCCGAGCCGCGCCCCACACTGCTGATCGAAGTCGATGGAGCGCTCGACGTGTCACTATCGCTTTGCTGAGCGACGTTTGGCCCCTTGTCTATCAGACACTGTGTCTTGAGGCATCGCAGATTGAACCAGCACGCGGTTGTGTGAGCCCGCAGAGCTTGCAAGAACAGCGAGCTAGAGTTTAGCATACAAACTTCGTCAACTCCGCCTGAGGAAAGAAACGATGCGCCTCGGCAATTCTCCTATCCGGCTCGCTGCACTGATTTGGTTGTTGCTCCTGCCAATCCAATCGCCGGTCGCCGCCGATGAAGCAGCGCTGATTGACGAATTCAACGGCATCGTCGGCAAGCTGAACGGCGGCGAATTTGCCGAAACGCGAAAGCTGCTCGACGCCTTCGAGAAAACGGCCAAGGAGGTCAAGGCCGGCGACCCGGCCCACAAACGAGCGCAGGACCTGCTCAAGCAGGTCCCTACGCTGCGGCTGAACAGCTACCATAACTCGGCAATCAAGGCCAAAAACGCGGCGGATGAAGCGGTCCAGGCGGTGAAGCTCGACGAAGCGGCGGCGCATTTGAAGCAGTTTGTTGCCGACTCGGTCGAGCTGGTCAAGCTGAAACCCAGCGACAAAAGCTACCAGCAGCAGCGGACCGTGGCTGAGCAGCAGTTGGCGCAGGTGGAGATCGTCCGGGGGCTGCTGGCCGGCAAACCGATCGACGACAAGCAGCTCACCGCCGCGGCGGCGGAGGAACCAAAGCAACTCTACCAGTCGGCGCCTGGATTTGCACTGCCGCGCGTCGACCGGCCGCAGTGGGTAAGCCCCTTGGCTGAGCCGGGGCAAGTTGTCGCCATCCAGGTATTTCGGGCCAGCCACGCGACGGCCGCCTTTGCGGCACAGACGGCTCGGGCTCTCGACCAGAGGTATGCCTCCCGCGGCCTGAGCATCGTGTCGATCGCGATCGACGAAGGGGACGATCTGGCACAGCTCGACGCTTTCATCAAGACGCACAAGCCGACCTGGCCGGTGCTGCTCGACGATCGGGCTGACTTCTATCAGCAGTACATGCAGGGGGGCTACTATCTCCCGGCATACATCGTCGTCGGCCGCGGTCGGCAGGCGTGGTGGATCAACGGCGCTTCGCCGCTGGAAACGACCGGCATGCTGGCGGCAAAAATCCACGAGGAGATCGCCAGGCCGGCGGATGGCATTCCTGCCGGGCCGGTCGATGACTTTCCGCCGGCAGTCCCCTTTCCGGCGACGCGCGTGAAAGACGCCGCCCCGGCAACGATCCGTTTCGGCGAAAAACCGACCCTTATGGTCGTCGCCTTCGAGCCGCAGGACGGGCCGCACTGGGCCGAATTGGCGTCTATCGGCAAGGAGTATGGCGGCAAGCTTCAGACGCTGGCCGTCGTTCGGGCGGATAAATCTGCCCCGGTCCGCGAGCTGGCCGAAACGCACGATCTCGACCTCTATCAAATTCGCTGGGGAATGCCGAGCATTTACGGACCGAATTTCAACGCCAAGCTGGTACTGGTATCGCACGGCGGGCGGGTCCTGAAAGTTGCGCCCCTTTCGAACAATGGCCAGCACGTGCGTGCCGTGCTCGCTCACTATGCGGCACTGCTCACCACGAGCGGCGCTTACCCGCCGGCCGCCGACGCGCCGCTGGACAGCAACCTCGCTCATCGCCTGGCCGGCGGCGTCATTGAGCAGGTGTCGTCGGCGCGGCAGAAGGGCTCGCAGCAGCGGCTCAACGACGGCGTCAGCGGAGCGGACGGATGGTCCCCCAGCGGCAACTTGCCGCAGGAAGCGACCCTCTCATTCCTCGGCAAGTCGCGGGCGACCTTCGATCGGCTGACGATCGACCGCCGCTCCGGGCTGGGACAATTCGAGGTGCTAGTGGCGGACGATGCGAGCGGTCCCTTCCGCTCGCTGGGAAAATTCCAGGCGGACGAACGCGAGACCCGGCAGGCGTTTGCATTGGCGAAGACAGACGCGAGCTTTGTAAAGTTGCAATTCCTTTCCACCGCCGGCGAGCGATCGCGCCAGGTGGAAATCGGCGAAATTGAAATCTGCGAAGCGGCCGGCGTTCAGCCGCCGCTGACCCAGCGGCTGGCGGCAACCTACGCCGCGAGCGACGGCATTCGCGCCGACTTTGAAAACCCAGGATTGGCTTTCTGGGAACAGACCGATTTTGTCTTCGGGCTCGGGAATGTCGAGTGGCGCGTGGAAGACGGTCATTTGGCTGTGTCCGGAATGCCGCAGATCGGCGAGCTGCGTGCCACGGCTCTCTTGCACGCTTCGCCGGCAATTGCCGACTTTCGGCTCCAAGCGGCCGTGCAATCGAGGGGCAATCAGGCCGGCGGCATCGTCTTTGGCTTTCGCGACTGGGACAATCACCTGCGGCTCGTGCTCGTGCAGGGGCATGTGCAGACCGGCCGCTCCGCCGGAAACAGCATTCGCCTGGAACGATTGCGCCAGGGGCGGCTGGAAGTGCTCGGAGTGCACGGCGAGGCCTTTCCGCATGGCGAGCCGATTCGGCTGGAGATCCAGCGGCAAGGTGAGAAGGTGGCGGTCAAGGCGCAGGACAAAGTCCTCTTCGCGCTCGATGGAGTTGCGGCCGAGGCTGGCCGCATCGGTTTTTGCGCCTCCGGCGGCGGCGGCTTTGACGTGGACGAAATTAATCTAATGCCCCTGGCAGCCAATGCCCCGTGGAACGTCCCCCCGCCAAGTCCGCTTTCAACGGCCGCCGGCGCTTCGCTCGTGTGGCTGAGCAGCCAGGGGGACGATCAGCATCCCGAGGCGTGGGCGTCGAACCTGTTGCGCAATCCGATTTTCGCTCCCCCGGCGGCCTGGGAAGCGTCGCGAGTCGGCCAGGACCTGCCGGAAGCGGTGTTCGCCTTCCGCGATCATGCCGAGGTGACGGTGCAGGGTGTCGAATTCCAGTTGCCGGCGTCAACCGGCGCGGAAGCAGGCAATCTCGCGCGGAAAGTCGAGGTGCTGGCCGCCAGCGACTCTCCTCTGGCCGCCGGTGCTTTTCGCACGCTGGGCCAGTTCGCGCTGGAGGCTAGAAGCGGTCCGCAAAAGTTCGCGCTGAAGGCGCCCGCAGCGTGCCGTTACTTGAAGCTGCGACTACTGGAAAACGGCGGCGGCGAAAAGTTTGCACTCGCCCGTTTTGACGTCCAAGTCGATGGAAACTCTCTCACATCCGGTCCCACAGCCGATCGCCAGGCAACTGGCCGCGAGGAAGCACAGCAGCAGTTCGCGACTGCCGCCGACGACGTGGAACAGGAACCCAACGACGACGTTGCAGCGGCCAATCCGCTTCGCAATGCCAAATCGCTGGATGCGGCGATTCACTTCGGCCAGTCCGATTTCTTCCGCCTGCCGCCGCCGCCAGCGGGCAAGGGACTGAGAACGCTCCGCGTCGCGCTCGACGCGCTCCCCTGGCTGCGCCTGAAAGCGACCCTTTGCGACGAAGGCGGCGCGCCGCTCGATCCGCCGCTGGCGCAGTTCGCCGCCGGACAACATGCCGAGCAAACGCGCCCCGTCGCCGCCGGCGCCAAACCGCCGGCTCTTCTCCGCGTCGAAATGCCGGCGGCTTCGCTGGCCCTGATTCTCGACACCAGCGGCAGCATGGGAGGCCGGGAAGAGGATGTTCGCGCGGCGGTGAAGAGCTACCTGGCCGGCGCCGCGGAAACCGAGCGAATCGAGGTGATCGAATTCAACACCGAGGTCGGCGTCATCGGCCGGCTCCCCGACGACCGCGAGAAAGTCACCGAGGCGATCGAACAGCTTGGCGTCCGCGGCAATACGGCCCTGTATGAGGCGCTGCTGGCCGGGATGGAAAGGAACCAGGCGGTCGTCCTGCTCAGCGACGGCATGAACACCGTCTTCAAGGCCGACTTCCCCGATCTCTGCCGGCGATTGGGCAAGCAGCCGGTGCCGATTTATGTCATCGGCATCGGCTGGGACCTCCACGAGTACGACGCCAACAGCGGCAACACGGCCTACAGCCTGCTTTCCAATCTCGCGCGGCAGACTGGCGGGCAGTTCTACTTCTCCCCCGAGTCGCAGCAGCTCGAAGCGCTCTATCAGCAGATTGCCGCCGAGGTTCGGGGGCAGACGCGCTACCGGCTGCGGGCCGAGTGGGAGGTGAGCGAGCGGACGGTAGAATTGGCCACGATCGAGCGCCGCGGGAGCGCCCATTCGCGCGCGTTCTCTTTGCCGCTCCCCCCCGATCTGCCCGAATTGGCGCTCGGCGGCGGCGTGCGCCTCGGCCGCGGACCGAAGTCGGCCGGAATGCCGCCGGGCGGCGTGGACCTCGCGCCAGTGATAAGCCACGGACGCAGCCCCAAGCCAGCGATTGTCAGTTTGCCAACCTTCCGCGAGAGCGAGCTGGCCAGCCTGCCGCCGCGCTCCATCGCCGGGCCGCGCGCGGCACTGCTGCCGGAGCTGATCGATCTTAGCGTCTCGTACAAGCCTCCCAAAGCAGGGGACCCTCTTCTGCCCCCAGCGGTCCTTCCCGCCTTCGAGCTGATTTTCGATTCGTCGGACAGTATGAAGGAGCCGCTGGAGAATCCGAAAATCAACGTTGCCCGCAAGGTGATGAATGACCTGACGGCGGCCTTGCCAGCGGATGCGCAGGTCGGTCTGCGGCTGTACGGCCACTGGGGCCCATGGATCGCGCGCAAGGCCGATCCCATGGGGGCAAAGGTCGAATGGGAAGACCCGCGACTGAACACCGACAGCGACCTGGTCGTGCCGATCGGGCCGGTGACCGCCCGGCAGAGAGCAGAGCTGAAACGGTGGATCGACTGGACGCAGCCCCGCGGCAAGACGCCGATGGTGTATTCCCTCCTGGAGGCGAGGAAAGACTTTTCGACCGATTGGAAGGGCCCCCGCACGGTCATCCTCGTCAGCGACGGCGTGGAAACGTGCGGCGGCAAGCTGGAAGATCTGGCCAAGGCCTACCAGGGGACCGGCATCGATGCGGTCATTCACGTGGTAGGCTTTGACATCGCCGGCACCGATGCCGAGAAGCAGCTTCGCGAGATTGCCAAGATCGGCCGGGGGGACTATTACGGGGCGCAGAACGCCAGGCAACTATCCGCGGCACTGAAGGCGGCAGCGGCTGCCGGCGCCTTTACGGTGTATGACGACGCGGGAAACGTGGCGGCTCGGGGGACGGTCAACGGCGGGCCGGTGCCGCTCCTGCCCGGCACTTACCGCGTGCGGCTGAGTCAGGTGAAGGCCAAAGAACTGGAAATTTCTGTAACAAGCGGCCCGCCCTTGCGCTTGAACTTGCGTGAGGACGGGAGCTTGGCGCGTCCATAACCCTTGCGGAGATCCCGATGCGAGCAGCCCAAGTCCAAGTGCGGGGGCGGTGGTTTTTGACCGCGGCCATCCTCGCCGCGACGACACTTCCGATCGCGGCACAGGACTCCGCCGACAGCCGCGGCAGCGCCATGCAGCTACTGAGGCGCGCCCGCGTGGCGATGCAGACCGGCGATGCGGCCGGCGCGGACAAGCTGGTCCAGGCGGCACTCGACTTTTCCACTCAAGCGAAGGACTCCCTGGTTGAAGGCTGGGGACGGCAGCTTGCCGGCGAACTGGCCTTCAGCGCCGGCGACGTAGCGGCAGCCACCAAGGCATTTTCCGCCGCCCTGGCCGCGTTCACTCAGGCCAAGGACGCCGCCGGCGCGGCCGGCAGCCGCGTCAACCTCGGTCGGTTGTTATTGGCCGACGAAAAGCCGCGCGAGGCGCTGGCCCATTTTCTGGCCGCGCAGGAAAGCTACACGAAGCTCAATCGCCCGGCAGAGGCGGCCGGAGCGCTAACCGACCTGGCAGCCGCCGAGCGGGCTCTCGGCCGGACCGATCCCGCCATCGCCGCACTCACCAAGGCGCTTGCGCTTTACGGCAGCGACTCCGCCGCACAATCCCCGGCCCGGCTGGAAACGCTCGTCAGCCTGGGGACGTGCCTCGTCGAACAAGGCAAGCACGAAGAGGCCCAAAAGCCTCTGACCGAGGCAGTCGCATTGGCCAAACAGGTAGGCGACGAGACCGCCGAGGCCGACGCTCAGGCCGCACTGGGTACCGTGATGCAGCGCGGCGGCGACGGCGACGCTGCCCAAGCGGCGTACGAGGCGGCACTGGCCATCTATGCGAGCACGGCCAATGCCCCCCGCGAAGCGGACGTGCGAAACAACCTCGGGGCGCTGGCGCAGGAGCAGGGGCAACTTGCCGAGGCGACGGCCGAGTTGACCAAGGCGCTAGCGCTTTACACGACGGCCAAGAACGACGCCGGCGCAGCGCGGGCGCTGTGTAACCTGGCCGTCGTGCAAGAGACGCAAGGGAAGGCTGCGGAGGCAATTGCGTCGTACGAGAAAGCGCTCGCGCTAAGGCAGAAAAGCGGCGACCATGCGGGCAGCGCCAAGGTTCTGGATAACCTGGCGTCACTCTCCGCCGCGCTGGGGGATGCGACCAAAGCCAAGCAGTACCAGCTCCAGGCCGAGCGACTGCGGAAGTCCAACTGATGGCACGCGGGTTGTGCTGAAATTCAGGATTGATGCCCCAGACTGACCCCATGCACGCCGCGGTTCCCGCCAGCACGAAGATTCCGCTCTTCCCGCGGCTGTTCATGTCGGCTTTGGCGCTGGCGTTCTTCGCGGCGGGGATCGGGCTGTTCGTACAACACCTGAGGATCCTGCGGACCTGGCGGCCAGTCGAGGCGACGGTCGTCCGGTCCGAGGTGATCCGCTTCCGAAGCAACAAGCAGCGCGACATGTATCGCGGCGCGGTCGAGCTGGCCTATGTCGTCGGCGGCCGGCAGCACCAAACGCCCGATTCGTTCAAGCATGCGTCCTCTAGCGAGGGCGCGATCCGCGGTCAGATGGAAACGACGTACGCCCGCGGGACGCGCCACCGCATCTTTTACGATCCCGAGAATCCCTACTCCATCCGCTGGGATGTCGGCATTACACTCAAGTTCTTTCTACTGCCGATCGCGTTCACCGGCGTGGGGCTGACACTGGCCGGCGTCTGTTACCCTTCTGTGGCGGCTCCCCTACCCGCCGAAGCTGGCCTGCTCGCGCTGCGGCACGCGGGGCGGTGCAGCGGACCGCTTCTGCCCGCGGTGCGGCGACGCCCTGACGCCGGTCGATCGCCTCGTCCGGCACGACCCCGTGCCGACGCCGGACGAAGCAACCGGCCCGGATGACGACGACTTCGAAATCCCGCCCCCTGAGCCGCGGCGTGAAAACCCGTGCGTCCTCCTCCTGGTCGGTGCGTTCTTCGGCCTGCCGGGGCTTGGGTGCCTGGTCGGCGCCGCTTACCTGGGCTGGACGACCTACATTGTCACGGAACTTTGGCCGACCGCCGAGGCCACCGTCACCGCGGCCTCGATCGAGGCGCATCGCAGCCGTGACGGCACGCCGAGCTATCAATTAGCCATTGAATGCAACCATGGCGCCGGGCCGCAGTCCGCGCGCGCCGCGGGCCGCTCGCTCTATGCTTCCAGCAGCTATCCCTGGATCATGAAGCAGTTGGGCCGGTTTCCCGTTGGCAGCCAGCACACCGTCCGTGTCAACCCGCGCGATCCACGCGACATCCGGTTTGACGTCGAGAGTCCGCTGCTCAACTGGATTCCGACGGCCGGCCTGGCGTTGCTCGGCGGGGTTCTTGCCGCGATCGGTCTGGGCCTGGTGACCTGGGGACTGAAGCGCCGCTGTGCGAATTGCCGCCGTCACCTCCGCCGCAGGGCATCGTTCTGCGCCGGTTGCGGCAAGGCTGTCGGCGCATAACGGCCGTCTGATGTGCGCTTGCTTGTGTGAAAGTCGAGACCAGTCGGCATCCCAAGCGTTCCCATGACCGTGAGAGCTTCTGTGATCCTAGGTGAAGCTGCTGCCATAGCAAGCGCGCGTCGGTCACATCGACCGACTCCCATGAAGGTCAACGCCGCTTTGGCAACAGGTTGGGCATCGCGCAAAACGGGGTTGTTGCGGCCTGCCGGTCCGAACCGGCCGCATGAAAACACCGTTGCCGGTTCTTGCTCAAGCGCCTCGGCGGGGATCCATGTCGCTCTTGACGCGCTCGTCAAGCCAGCATGAATAGCGCTTCGCAAAAGAGTCGCAAGGCACAGGCATTCTAGTCGGTTACCGGCAAGGTGCGCTGGAACCACTGGATCATCTCCTCCCGCATCTCGGGGAGGTATTCGTGGCCAGTGTTCTTGTAGAGCACGCTGCGGAACGCTTCGGGTTTTCCGTAGAGCTGATAGACCGCACCGATCTTCTTCTCCAGCACCTCGATGCCGTCAGGCGGAGCGTTGTAGTCCTGGTCGCCGGAAAGCATCAGCATCGGCCGCGGAGCGACGAGGGAGTAGATGGCCTCGGTGTCGAAGTGCTTCAGCAGCCCCGGCACGAAGTAATAGATCCCGTGCGACGACCGGTGCGAAAGCAGCTCGGTGTAGCGCGTGAAACAGGCGACGCCGACGATCGAGTGGACGCGTTCGTCGATCGCCGCCAGCCACCACGCACGCGTGCAGCCCATGCTCATTCCGGTCGCACCGACGAGCGACATGTCCAGCTCCTGGCGCGTGGCCAGGTAATCGAGCAGGCATTGCTCGTCGCGCAGCATCAAGCCCCACAGCGTGCGTCCCTGCCAGAGGTGCAGCTTGAAGAGTGTCATCTCTTGGCCTGCGGCGTCGTCCTGCTTGCCGCGCGGACCTTGGCCGACGCGCTCGCCGTTGAAGTAACCGTCGATAGCGGCAACCGCGTAGCCGCTCCGCACGAGCATCCAGCCCAGCGAACTCTCACGCTCCGGATTCGGCAGGTAGTCGTTCTTCGATCCGCTGTGACCGTGCATGCCGATGATCACGGGCACCTTTCCCTGGCGCTCTTTCGGAATCGCCAAGATGCCGGGCACGACCATGTCCACGCCGTTGTGAAACTCAAAACGCTCCAGCGTGTAGGTGCCGCGATCTTCGACCGATAGAACTTTTACGCGTTCCGCCGCCGGCCGCGGCGGCATTTCGCCGAGGCAACCAAGCAGCGTCGCGCGCACTTTGCCGCGGCCTTCCTCCTGCCATTTCTTCAAATTGGCAGGAACGGGCCAATCCGGAATGTCCAGGTCGCGAAACGTCTCCGGAATTTCGACCCACGGCTCGGCATACTTCGCGTATCGCGGCATGCCCCCTTTGGATTGGGCGGGAGTGACGCGTACCTGCGCGGTCGCGGATGGCACGATCGCAGTGGCCAGTAACAGAGCGATTAGCGTTGGGCGGTGCATGAGAGAGTGGCCGTAGGAAGCAGAGAACGGATCGATTTGTCGCAGTCCCCGCGGCATTACACTTCGCTGATCATGCCGCTACTCCCTCCGAACGACTGCACTTCGATCCCCATGTGGTGCAGCATGCGAACGTAGAGATTCGACAGCAGCGTATTCTCCTTGGTGTTAAAGGCCACGTGGCCCTGATGCTTGAAGCTGCCGCCGGCCAGGAGGATGGGCAGGTTGTTGTTGTCGTGCGAAGAGGAATTGCCGAGATTGCTGGCGTAAAGGACAGCGGTGCGGTCCAGCAGCGAGTGATCTCCCTCGCTGCTCTGTTTCAACTTGTCGAGGAACTCTCCCAGCACCTGGATCTCGGCCTCTTCGATCAAGGCGAGCTGTTCAAGCTTGGCGGGATCCTGCCCATGGTGCGAGGCATCGTGGTGGCCCAGATTCACGCCGGGGATCTCGGGTCGCTCTTGCGTGCTGAGCCACAGGGAGACGACCCGCGTGGAGTCGGTCTGCAAGGCCAGATGGACGAGGTTGTACCACTGCCGCGATCGTTCGACGAGCTGCGCGCCGCCGAAATCGCTCGTCGGCGGAGGAAAGTCTACCTTGGGCTTGGGCGTCGTCCGCCAGCTCTCATCCCGCTGCAGCGACTGCTCGGCTTCGCGCACCGAGGCGAGAAACAATTCGAGCCGCTGGCGGTCGGCGGTGCCCACCTTGCGGCTCAGATCCGTGATTTGCCCGCCGACGTCGTCGAGGATGCTCTGGCCGTCGCGGACCCGCGTCAGCTCGCGGGCTTCTTCCTCGGGCGTGCCGGCGATGAACAGCCGACGAAACACTTGCGTCGCGCGGCTCTCGGCGGGAATGCGGACGCCGCGCCGATTCCACGCGGCATTCCCCCCGCCGAGGATCAGCGAGGAGAAACGCGTCTGATTGCCCAAATGCGACGCCGCTTCCTGGTCGAGCGAGATGCCGTTTTTGATGTCGTTGTCGCGGATGAACTCGGGGGGCACGCCGGTGAACAATCCCACCTCGGCAAAGTGCCCGGCGGCATAGCGATGCGACATGCCGGAGAAGACGGTGAAGTGATCGCGATGGGCCTGGAGCAGCTCGAGGTAACGGCTGGGCGTGTAGTCCCGCCCGGGCCGCTCTGGGAAGAAATTGGGCCCGTAGATTCCCAGCGGCTGGCCGATCAGAACCAGGCGCGGCTGCTGCCCGAGCGCCGCTTTGGCCTGGGCAGCGGAGGCGGGGATCATGGCATCCAGCAGCGGCAGTCCAATGGCGACGCCGGAGGCGCGCAGGAACGTGCGGCGGTCGAGACGTTGGCTTGGCATGGCAGGGAAATCGTTGGGTTGACTTACTTCATCAAGAATACCCGACTTTGCACGACCTCGTGGACCAGCGTGCGCAAGCCGTAGTTGTTGTCGCGCAGCTTGTCCACGATCTGCTCGACGACTTCCCGGTCGGCGAACTGGATCTCCGCGCCGGTGGCGTAAATGATCATTTTCCGCACGAGGCTGCGGGCGATCTGATCCTTGTCTTCCAGCAGCAGGCGTTTGTATTCGGTAACGTCCTGAAAGACCCTGCCGTTGGGGGTCTGGCCCCCTTGCTCGACGTCTGGGCCGCGATACACCGGCCGGCCGGAACCATACGGCAGATTGACCAGACCGGCCGGCGTGCGCGTGGTCACGCGGTAGAAATCGCGCCAATTGCCGACGGGGTCAAAATTCTCCAAGGCAAAGCCCGGTGGATCGATGTGGTTGTGGCAGGTTGCGCAGGCCTGCGTGTTGCGGTGCTTGTCGAGCTGCTGGCGGATGGTCGTCGCGCCGCGAATGTCCGGTTCGATGGCCGGGATGTCAGGCGGCGGCGGCGAGGGCGGTTTGCCGAGGATCCGGTCGAGCACCCAGGCGCCGCGCAGCACGGGCGAAGTGCGAGTGCCGTCGGCCGTGACCTTCAGCACGCTGGCCTGCGTCATTACTCCGCCGCGCCGCGACTCGGGGGGCAGGATGGTTTTGTGGAAGCCACTGCCGACGAGACCGGGGACTCCGTACAGAGTGCCGAGCCGCTCGTTGAGCATCGACCAGTCGGAATCGACGAAGCTCAACAGGCTGAGATCGTGGCGCAACACTTCCTCAAAGAACAACTCAGTCTCCCGCGGCATCGACCACAGCAATAGCGGGTCGAAGTCGCTGTAGAGCACGGGGTCGGGAATGGTGAAGTCGATGCGCCGCAGATCGAGCCACTGGCCGGTGAAGTTCTTCGTGAAGCGCTCGGCGAGCGGCGAGCTGAGCATCCGCTCGACCTGCGCCCGGAGCACCGCGGGCTGGCGAAGTTTGCCTTGGTCTGCTAGAGCCAGCAACTCAGCATCGGGCGCGGTCGACCACAGAAAATACGACAAACGTGAGGCGAGCGCGTAGTCGTCAAGCTGTGAAGTCGATGACGAACTGAGAAGGAACAGGAAATCGGGCGACGACAGGATGAGCTGATAGCCATACTGCATTGCATCGTAGAAATTGTGCCCCTGGTCGAGCTTGGTGAGCGTGGCCTTCACAAAGTGCTGCTGCTCCTCCTCGCTGACCGGCCGCCGAAACGCCCGCGGCAGAAACGAGCGGATGAGGCGCTCGGCATCCTCCTTTGGCTTGTCGGAGGCGGGGACGAGCGGATCGGCCTCCCACTGCTGGACCGTCCGATTGTCGCGGATGACGGGGATTCTCCCGCCGGCGGCCTCGGCCTTCACCACCGAGCGTGCCTTGAGCGGCACCCCCTCGAACAAGGTGGCGTAGCGCGGCGGCGGAAATGCATCGAGCGGTCCTTCGATCTTCATCCACTCGACGAGCAATCCCGGCCCGGTGTACTCCTCAATCGGCTTCTTGAAGCGGCGGATGTCCCAGATGGTAAGGAGGTTCACCACGAATGCCTGGCGGCTGACGAGATCGCACTCGAACTCGAAAACCTGCGGCTCGCCATGCGGGATGTCCCGCACTTCGCGCAGCACCGGGCCTTCGCGGCCGCTTTGCATCACGGTCATCAGACCCACGGGAATTGGCCTGGCCTCCGCGCCGACGGCACAGGCCTTCATCTGGATGCGATAGCGCCCGGCGGTCGGCACCGGCGCGGTCGCGCACAGACCATACCGCGGCAGCTTGCTGTAGAAGATCAGCGTCTCGCCGTCGAGCTTCGAGTTGCGCCCCAGCCCCTCCCGGAAGTTGGGGCCTTTCTTGGTCATGTCAAGTCCGGTGCGCGTGTCGCTGAACGGGATCGGCGGGTGGAGCGGGACGACCGCGCTGACCGCGCGAGCCGCGGCCTCCTGGTACCGCAGGAAATGGGTGGCCGACAGATCGAGCCCCGTGCTCACGTTGTCGAAGCCCGCCGTGGTGCTGTCCTCCGGTAGCAGCTCCTTTAGCGGCACTTTGATGCCCAGCAGATCGTGCAGGGTGTTCTCGTACTCGACGTTGTTGAGCCTGCGCACCAAGACACGCCCTTCGTTCTGCTGCCGGGCCAGCGAGGCATCGTGCAACTGATTGCGCAACAGCTCGGTGGTCGATCGCAACAGCGCCTCAGGCGGCCGCTCCTGGGACTGCGGCGGCATTTCCCCCGCGGAGAGCTTGTCGAGCACCTTCTCCCACGTGCGCGCGACGGCGGCGTCGCTCAGATCGCCGGAAACCGTGTCCAGTCGCAGCCCGGCCTGCTGCGTATCAGCGCCGTGGCAGTCGAAGCAATGCCCCCCGAGCAGCAGCTTAAGCTCTTGCGTCAGCGGCTCGGCCGACATGCCGGGAGCGGTGCCCGACCAGATGAGGAGCACCAGCAGTGGACGGAATGCTCTCATGCCAAGAACACGAGCCCAGGTTCGAGACAATCGCTCACAGCCGGTACCCAGACCCCTCATGAGGCGCGCCATGCAACTTGCCTTTTGCATTCTAGTTCTACCGCGGCTTTCCCGCGGCGCATGCGACGGGATGAGACGTCGAACACGGGCTCCATTGTGGTCGGGCCGCATCCTATCCGCAATCAACCTGGCAAGCATGACAACTGTCGCCTAGAACCGCTGCCAGCGGTCCCGGAGCAAGCGGCCGACACTTCCCAACTCGGGGCGCGTCGGTCACATCGCCCGTTCTACGAAGCGCCTACGGCAGCAAGGGCACTGAGCTAACGTCTGTGCTGAGGCGATGCCTTTCGCACACAAATTCCCGTCCGTAGCGCCGGCGGCGAGAGCGGGGTCGCGATGGCCGCGTTGATGGCTGTTAGTGGTTGCCAGGGGGCAACCAGTGTCTCGAAGGGGTATTCTCGATACTCGGCGAGAAACGCCAGGGCCGCTGCCAGGTGCCGCGGGGCATAGTTGTGGATGCCGCGCAGCGTGAGGCAGCGGCGGACGACTTGTTCGAGTAACAGCGGTACCGGCCGACTGGGGAAGACGGAACCGACGAGGACCACCGTGCCGCCGACCCGCACCTGTGGCAGCGCCGCCTCAAAAGCCTCCGGCGAGCCGGTGAGTTCGAGCACGACGTCGACGCCATGTCCCGCGGTTGACTCCGCCACGGCAGCAGGAAGCTCGGCGGTGTTGCAGGTGCGCGTGGCGCCAAACCTGGCGGCTAGATCCAACCGCTCGGCCGCAACATCACAGCAAACGACGTCGGCCACTCCCAGAGCGCGGGCCCACGCAGTGGCCGTGACGCCCAGCATTCCCGCGCCCATCACCAGAACTTGGTTGCCCGCCAATGGCCCGGCGGCTTCCAGCGCAGCGGCGATTGTGGCCGTAGCGCAGTTCGCCGGGCACGCAACCGCATCGGAAATGTCGTGTGGCACGCGAAAAATGGCCGTCCCTGCCGCGAGCAGGCAATGGTCGGCCAGGCCGCCTGTTAGTTCGCGCCCCGGCCGCAGCGGCTCGTGGCCATATTTCGTCTGGTGCAGGCATTTCTGCGGCAGGTCGCGGCGGCAATAGAAGCAGGCGCCGCAACTGGCGACAATGCTCCAGGTAACGCGGTCCCCCGCCGCGAGCGGCTGGCCAGCGGCGTCGCGTTCGTTCGCCCCCGGGCCGAACGCGGCAATTCGGCCCAGGATCTCGTGACCCAAGATCGTTGGCAGCGGCACTGGCCGCCGTCCGTGCAGGCTGTGAAGATCACTGCCGCAGAGCGTGCAGGCGATCACTTCTACCAGGGTCTCACCTGCTTGCGGCACGGGGAGCGGAAACTCGCGTAGCACGAGCGGGCGGCCGACCTCTTCGAGCACGGCGGCAATCGCGGTGTTCATGCGGCGGCCTCTTCCAAGGACGCGGGCGTGCGGCGGGAAAACCAGATCCAGCTTGCCACGAGCGAAACGCAAGCCAGCACAGCAATCAGCCACGCCGTGGTGAAAAAGAACCGCAAAAAGTCCTCGTCTGGCGAAACAATCAGCCGGCCGATCAGCACAGCCACATAGCCCAGATAGCCAATCGAATCAGCGATATACATCAGAAAGCCGAGGTTGCCCCGTTCGCGGGTCATCGCGATCAAGCGTTCGAACACGGTTGTGTGCATGGCGACGTACGGCAGATAAAGTCCCAGCCCCATCAGCACCATGAATACGAATGGTCCCAGCCGGCCCTGTGGCTGCAGGGAGAGCGCCGCGATCATCAGCGCCGCACCTGTCAGGCCGACGGCCAGCGACGCGAAGAACGCCCGCCGATTGTCGATGATCAGCACGCTCAAGCCGTTGACGACCAGCACTCCCAGCGCGACCCACGTTTCGGAAATCGCGAAGGTGGCCGGCACTGCGGTCAGGCCCAGCCCGCGCCACAATTCTGGGGCAAAGTCGGCCCGCATGCTGCGGGCCACGGTGATCAGCAGGTAAGCCGCCACCAGACCGGCGAGTCCCGGCCAGTAGCGATAGACCAGATCGCGGCGTTCCTGTCGCGTCATCGGCTGGCGGTGGGTGCGGTGGGCGACGTCGTCTGGATCGGGCGGCGGAATGCGCGCCAGCATCCAGACAAAGGCCAAGAGCGGCGGCACAAACAGCAGCCCGACTAGGGCGGGCATCCACCGCTCCGTGAATCCCTGGTCCAGAACCCAAGTGCCGACCCCTTTGGTCACGCCATCGGCGAGGATGAAGCTTGCGCACAACCCGGCGGTGAGCGCTTCGGTATGGCGGCGTCCTTCGAGATAGCCGAGCACCAAACCGAATACCATTCCCAGCGGAAGCCCGTTGAGAAACAGGCAGGCCACGTGCAGCGGCCGCGGAGCCATGCCAAACGCCACGAGGGCCAATTCCGCGAGGCCCACGAGCATGAGGATGCCGATCGCTCGCCTTTCGGGCGGCATCTCGGCGATCACGCGGATGCCAATAAACTTCGACGCCATGTAGCCCATGACCTGGGCAATCACCAGCACGGCCTTCTCGTCGATGCCCCACAGCCCGTCCCCGGCGAACGTGGCGGCCGTGAACGGCTTGCGGAAGGCATACACGCAGAAATAGACGCCGAAGGCGGCGATCACCGACCAGCCGGCGAGCGCCAGACCGCCGCGCGGCGTAACTTTGTCCGCTCGTGTTGTTCGGGCCGCGCGTTGCATGGATGTTCGCTCTGTGAGCCGATTGCCTCGGCCACGCTGCGGCGAGTATAGTGCAACGCCAGATGCCTTGAGCATGGGGTGTTGAATGTTGGGCGATTGCAGCGAGATCATCGAACAGGTCCTGCGGCTGTTTCGCGAGCGCGGCGGCTCGGGATATGGCGGCGAAGCGGTCACGCAGCACGAGCACGCCTTACAGGCTGCCCATTTCGCCCGCCAGACCGGGGCGAGTCAGGCGCTAGTGGCGGCGGCATTGCTAGCACAACGGCGAGGCGCGCCGTGAACGCGTTTCGGCAGTCAGTTGGCGTCGTCGGCGCGGGAATTGTCGGCTTGGCCCACGCTTGGTCGGCTGCCCGGCGGGGACACCGCGTTACGGTTTTCGAGCGGAGTCGCGCGGCCCAGGGAGCGTCGATCCGCAACTTTGGCATGATCTGGCCCATCGGCCAACCAGCAGGTGAGCTCCGCGCGATCGCCCTCCGCAGCCGCGAAGCTTGGCTGGAACTGGGCCGCGCGGCAGGCATCTGGGTCAATCCGTGCGGCTCGATTCACCTGGCCCACCGGGCCGACGAATTGGCGGTGCTCGAAGAATTCGCAGCGGGGGCCGCACGCGGCGAAGCTGCCTGTGAGCTGCTGACGCGGAATGCAGTGCTCTCGCGCTCGCCCGCCGCCAAACCCGAGGGACTTCTCGGAGGGCTTTGGAGCCCGACCGAACTGTGCGTCAATCCGCTCGCTGCCATCGCCGCGCTGACCCGTTGGCTGGCGGACCGATTCTACGTTGAGTTTGAATTTGGCAGCACCGTCACGCAGATCGAGCGCCACCAGCTCCATACGGCCGACGGCAAGCACGCGGAGTTCGACCGGACGATCGTCTGCGGCGGAGGCGATTTTCAGACGCTGTTTCCCGTGGTGTTCGCCGCTTCAGGTCTGCGGCGCTGCAAGTTGCAAATGCTGCGGACCGGCCCGCAACCCGGCGGCTGGAAACTCGGTCCCCACCTTGCCAGCGGACTGACGCTCCGCCACTACGCTAACTTCGCCGACTGCCCAAGTCTCGCGGCGCTCAAACAGCGAATCGCTGCCGAGACGCCGGAGCTCGACCAATTCGGCATTCATGTGATGGCCTCGCAAAACGACGTGGGCGAGGTGATCCTCGGCGATTCGCATGAGTATGATGCGGCGATCGAGCCGTTCGACAAGTCCCTGATCGACGAGCTGATGCTGCGGGAGCTATGCATAATGATTTGCCTGCCGGACTGGATGATTCAATCCCGCTGGCACGGCATCTACGCGAAGCACCCCGCGCAGCCGCTCTTTCAGGCCGAGCCGCTGCCGGGCGTTCACATCTGCACCGGTACGGGCGGCGCTGGGATGACGATGGCGTTTGGCCTGGCCGAGCAGTTTTGGGAGGCGTGGTCATGAAACAAGCGGCAGCGGGATTGCGGGCGGTAATTTTCGACTGGGCCGGCACAACAATCGACTACGGCAGCCGGGCGCCGGCGGCCGTATTCCTGGAGATTTTTCGCCGGTCGGGCGTGGAGATTTCGTCGGCAGAAGCACGCGGACCGATGGGCCGGGCCAAGCGCGACCACATCGCCGCGATCCTGGCCCTGCCGCGCGTCGCCGCGGCCTGGCTTCAAGCCCACGGCCAAGCGCCAGGCGTAGCGGATATCGATCGCCTGTATGCCGAGTTCCTGCCGCTACAGAAGGAAGCGCTGGCCCAGCACGCCGACGTGATTCCGGGCGTGTCCGAAGTGGTTGCCGAGTGTCGCCGTCGCGGCCTTCGCATCGGTTCCACCACCGGCTACACGCGAGAGCTGATGGACGTGATCGAACCACTTGCCCACCAGCGCGGATTTGATCCGGACGTCGCGATCTGCGCCGACGACGTTTCTCAGGGCCGCCCCGCTCCGTGGATGATCTTCCGCGCGGCGGAGAAGCTGAACGCCTTCCCGCCGTCTGCGATCATCGCCGTCGATGACACGCCGGTCGGCATCGAAGCCGGGCGAAATGCCGGCGCCTGGACCGTCGCCGTCACCAAATCCGGCAATTCCCTGGGCCTGTCCCTGGCGGAGGCCGCGGCTCTCGATCCGGGCGAGCTGAAACGCCGCATTGACGCAGCCGCCCGAGAATTCAAGGATTTGGGCGCGGATTACGCCATCGAGAGCGTAGCCGATCTGTTGCCCGTGATGGACGATGTTGCTTCGCGCCTTCACCGGCAGAGCGCTTAGCGGCTCGACCAGGATCTGCATGCAATACACTGTTCGCATCTGCTAGCCCGCATTTCTCACCGCCCCGGTCATGATGAGTGGATTTGGGCCGACTGACAGTTTCGCAGGGGCGAGATAGTCCAACGGCGGGCTGTGGCGCGGGGGGTGGGCGGAGGTGGAGGCCAGTTTTTGACCTGCGGCGCGG
>DATKDU010000010.1:0-12138 GCA_035512595.1 Pirellulaceae bacterium | reverse complement strand
ACTCGGCCACTTGCTTCAGCACACTCCGGTCACGACCCGAAAGCTGTTCGTGCTGCTCTTTGGTGAAAGGCATCTCCGATTCTCCCAAGAAAAGGGTATTGCTGGTTACGGTCCTGGCTGGCGTCCCCCCTTGGCCGATCGCCCCGGCTTGCGCTGCGACTGGCAGGTCAAATGCCGGCGATGTCGCTTGATGAGCTGCGCAAGTGGCTCCGGCGGCAGGCTCTCCAGCGGCTGCCAATTGAGATCCTCAAGGCCCTGCGGGCCGGCCATCCCCGTGTACGCCAGGCACTGGCTTGCCGATAGCGCGTAATACGTGCCTGCCTCCGCATCGATGACGAGCAGGTCACTATCGGCGAAGGATGCCTTTTTTTCAAACCCAGTTCCTCACGCCGCGACCCTTGCTACCGGCGTGATTGCACCCGAGTTAGAATGCTGAGGCACGAAAGGTAGTTCTATGCTGATCCGCTGCCCGCATTGTCAAAGCGCCGTAGAGATCGGCGGTGATTTGGAGATCACCAATGTTCTCTGCCCCTCGTGCGGCAGCTCTTTCAACCTGATTTGCCAGACGGAGAGCTTTCATCCCACTACGCGGACCATCGGCCACTTCCGGTTGCTTCAACTAGTGGGAAGTGGTGGGTTTGGCTCAGTGTGGAAAGCACACGACAATGAGCTCGACCGTGTCGTCGCAGTTAAAATCCCGCGCAGTGGTCAAGTTACGCCCGAGGAAGCCGTGCTCTTTCTCCGCGAGGCACGGGCCGCCGCGCAGCTCAATCACCCCAGTATCGTTCCGGTTCACGAAGTCGGCCGCGACGATGGGTCGCTCTACATCGTTAGTGACTTTATCCAAGGGGTTACGCTGGCCGACCGGCTGACGGCTGGTCCGTACTCGATCCGCGAGGCCGTCGAGCTTTGCGCGAAAGTAGCCGACGGCCTGCATCATGCCCACGAATGTGGGGTCATCCATCGGGATCTCAAACCGCAGAACATCATGCTCGACAGCGCGGGCCAGCCCCACATCATGGATTTTGGCCTTGCTAAGCGCGAGGCGGGTGAGATCACATTGACCATGGAGGGCAAGGTCGTTGGCACGGCAGCCTACATGTCTCCTGAGCAGGCCCGCGGAGAAGCACACCACGTCGATCGCGGCACCGACATCTATTCATTAGGCGTCGTCTTATTCGAACTTCTCACCGGTGAACGGCCATTTCGGGGTAACAGAGCGATGCAGCTCTACAAGGTGCTCAATGAGGAGGCTCCAAGTCCCCGCACGGTGAACCATCGGATTCCTCGCGACATTGAGACGGTATGCCTGAAGTGCCTGGAAAAACACCCGCGCAAAAGATTTGCAACAGCCTCTGAACTGGCGTCGGAATTGAGGCGGTTTTTGCACGGCAGCCCTATCCGTTCGAGGCCGATCAGCCGGGTCGAACGCCTGTGGCGGTGGAGCGGTCGAAATCCGTGGATCGCAGGACTGTCAGCCACATCGCTGGGGCTCATCGTCGCACTAGCCGCCGTAAGCAGCGTCGCCTACGTTAAAACGGCTGCGGCGCTAGCCCAGGTCAAGAAAGAGAGTATCGAAGTTAAGCGCGCGCGGGACGAGCAAGCTAGGCTGCGAGTTTTCGCTCAGACCAGCCTCGTCGATATGTACACCAGCCTGGGAGTGGCGTCTTTTGAACGGGGCGACCGCCCCAAAGCCGCACTTGTGTTTGCCCACGCGGCCACGCTTGCAATAGACGACGCCAACCGATCTTTGGCGAATCGCATTCGCTTTGAAGCACACCGGAATCTAGTGGCATTGCCGATTCGCGCATTTCGTCACAGGTCGGCGCTATCCCCTCGCTTAGTGTTCCATAACAGTTGCCAGTATCTATTAGTTTCCGATGATCATGGGCACGCGATCTGGGATGTTGATTCGGAGCAGCCGCTGGACATCCCCAAGATTTCGGCTGCCACTGCCGTCGTGTGGAACAGAAGCGGCGATCGACTCGCCCTCGGCTGTGCCGACGGAACAGTGAACGTGTTTCAATTTCCCGCAATGCAATTGCTGGCGTCTGCCTCTGGTGACGGCCAAATTACTGCTTTGTGCTTCAGCCCAAACGGCCAGAATTTGGCAATTGGCGGTTCAAATGCCCAGATTTGGGAATGGGGAAATCCTGACCAGGCGGTTTTATCGCTGCCACATCCTCGTCAAATCAGACATTTATGCTTCGACGTGTCCGGGAAAACACTAATCACCGCGGCGGACGACGACCAAGCACGTGTATTCCTGCTCGCAGGATCCAATGCGGGAGCAATGCCCTTTGCTCCGTTAAAACATGTGCGACATTGGCCACCCAGCTTTTCCGCTGACGGATTAGCCGTACTCACAGTGCCGACGGACGGGCAACTCCTGTGGGCTGACAGTGCCAAAGGAGGCGTACTGCACCACCTACCTACGGGGCACCGCGCTTTGGGACTAGCCGTAGATCCAATACGCCAGCATGTCGTCGTAACGCAGTTTTGGGGGGCCGGAGCGCTACTGTTTGGGCCCGCGGGCAAAGTCGGCGCGGAGATGAGGCACAAAGGGACAGTATGGCAAGCCGCCTTCGATCCAACCGGCGAGATGCTGCTGACTGTGGGAACGGATCGCGCCGCACACATTTGGTCAATTCCCGAATGCTCTCTGCTGCTGAGCGTGCCACATCAATCCGAGGTGCGGGCCGCGACCTTTGCGCCGGCCGGCAGACTAATTGCCACCGCGCAGGACGACGGGCTAATCAGGGTTTGGAGACTGCCTACGCCGCTCGAGTCCTACATTGTCCGGGTGCTATCGGCCAACGATGACACAGTTCTTAGTCCGGATGGCAAGTACTTTGTCCCCTCTGCCGGCTGGTGGCATATCCGTAACCGCAGGACTACGCAAGTCGGCCGTGTAGGCGAGCAGGCACCGATTAGCCCTCCGCTCGATGGCGGAGGGCTCATAAACGGAGCGGCGTTTTCTCCCGATGGCCGCGAACTAGCCGTTCTGGCGTCGCTATCGGAGTTCGCCGATCAGCACGATGAAAACTCAATAAAATGGCAGCGTCAGCCGGGTCAGATTACTTTTTGGGACTGGCGATCAGGAAAGCAGAATCGCGAACCGCTGCAAACCCCGAGTGAACCTGCGGGCGCTGAGTTTAGCCCGGATGGAGAATCCGTGGCTGTCGCATGTGCTGGTGGACACGTTTTGCTTCTGGATAGCTCTGATGGAAGTGTACGAGGTCGCTTTGACCATCAGGCGATCGCTGCTAGCCGCCATACGCCGCTCCGTTGGGTGCGTTACTTACCGGACGGTAAACGGTTTGCGACACTTGGTCTCGGGAAGACGCTAAAGGTTTGGGATGGGAAGAACGCGGAGCCGTGTTACACGATCGAGCACACTGAAACGGTGCGCGATGTCTGCTTTTCTCAGGACGGCCGTTGGCTCGTTAGCGGCAGCACCGACGGCAAGGCCAGGGTCTGGGAGGCCGATACCGGCGCCCCGGCTAGCCCCTGGCTTGAGCATCCCGATTGGGTGTTCTCCGTTGAATTTGATCCAAGCGGGAAGTTTGTGTTAACCGCCTGCCGCGATCACAACGCGCGCGTCTGGAATTGGCTCCACGCGCGCTTGAGCTGTCCAGCACTACAGCACGACGACGAAGTGTTTGAGGCGCGGTTTGTGGGCGAAGTAAATTGGGCGATCACAACGAGTAAGAACCGGACGATCAATGTTTGGGACACGACCACCGGCTTGGCCATATCTCGTTACTGGAACATGCCCACGTATGGCGTAAGACTAAAGCTGACACCAGACGAAGAGTGGGCCGTCGTCAGCCTAACCGGTTATGGAGCCGCATTTATTGATTTGCGACCCGAGTTTGTAGGTCGCAGCAGCACTATGTCTTCAGCTACGATGCTTGTCCTTGCCGAGGTTCTTTCAGGTGAGCAAATCGTTGCCGGAGGCTTCAACCACCTGACCTCGCTCCAATGGCTCGATCGTTGGCAGAGGCTAGCAAGGGATAACGCGGTTCGAGAACAGCTCGTTACGGGTCCAACCACATGGCGGCCGCCGTCCACAATGAAAAATGCACCAGTTTGGGACGACCAGATCATCACCGCGGCTCGAGCCGCAGGTCCATAGGTGGTCTGAAATCTGAAATGCAATTGAGCGGTGGCTCAAAGTGAGGTTCTTGAAAGCATCGCTGGGCGTTTCCAATGGGTGTGTGTTGGAAGCACCTCTTGGGAACGGAGTCCCAGCGATGGCTCGTCATCTTACGAAGGAAGAACGTGATCGCATAGCGCAGTTGTATCATCGTGGAGCGCTCCAAAATGAGATTGCGGAAGCTCTGGGACGCGATCCAGCGACCATCAGCCGGGAACTGGGACGGAATCGCGTCGGCGGCGAATACTTCGCCGCCCAGGCCCACGACTTGGCCGGGGAGCGTCGCCGCCAGCGGCCGCTGGCGCGCAAGCTCGACGATCCTGAACTCAACGAGTTGGTCCGCCGTGGCCTGGCCCAGGAGTGGTCGCCGGAGCAGATCGCCGGCACTCAGAAGCGTGAGCATCCCCACGAGCCAGAGCTCCACCTGTCCGCCCGCACGATCTACTCTTGGATCGAGCAGGACGAGGACCGCGAACATTGGAAATCCTTCCTGCGACGCCGCGGCAAACGCCCTTGCCGCCGAAAAAACACCGAGAACTCCTGCCCGGCCGCGCGGATTCGCAACCGCCCCGCGGTCATCGAACGGCGTCTGCGGCTGGGCGACTTCGAGGGGGACACTGTGCTCGGACCTGCCGGTACCGGCGGCATCGTCACGCTGGTCGATCGCCGCTCGCGGTTCACGATCATCACCAAGATTCATTCCAAGGACGCCGACCACGTCCACCAGCGGATCAAGCAGCGACTGAAGGAACTGGCCGAGGACCGCCGCCACTCCATCACCTTCGACAACGGTACCGAGTTCGCCCGCTGCCACCGCCTGGAAAAGCATCTGGACATACAGCTATACTTTGCCGATCCCGACTGCCCCTACCAACGCGGCACCAACGAAAACACCAACGGTCTCATTCGTCAATACTTTCCCAAGGGAACCGACTTCCGCACCGTCTCCCATTGCGAGGTCCGCAGGGTCGAAAACCTACTCAACAACCGACCCCGCAAATGCCTCAACTTCAAAACACCTGCCGCCGTCTTTCACCAAGAAACCTCATCCTCAACTTGCGATTGAGATTTCAGACCACCCTCTTGCGGACGGAGCTCGAGACGAATCAGGGCGCTTGCTGGGACCTGAAGCGGTTTCAGCACTCGGTGCTCAAGGCGGGCGGGCGACTGACCAAGCATTCTCGGCGGCTGGTGCTGTGGCTGGCCCGCGCGGTCACGCCGTTCTGGCAAGCGCTGGCCGAGTGCCTGGACCGCTGGCGACTTCCTCCGCGTTGGAAGCCGCGCGGACCTGCGCGCCGTGACTGGATGCCGCCGCCGCGGCACGCGCATCTGACGCTCGTCTTGCGGGAGTGATGGCCCCGCAACTTGACCTGCGCCGCCTCGACATTCGCTGTGGGGGAAAGGGGGCTCTGCCGCGCCAGCCGCCGTTTTCTCACCCAGCAACCCCGATCGCCACACTCACGCGCCCCATGCGGCTACAAACGTGGGGCTGGTGAATAAGATGGGCTGATGGACCGACACGCCCTCGCGAGCGCAAAACCCGGCGACGGTCTCGCCCCGATCACCCTGCCGGCGGACCAACTCCCGCCAGTACCGCTCCTTCGACGCATCCCGCAACTTCCCCATCCCATCCTCCCCACGCGACAACGACCTGATAGCCACCAGTGGCGACCACCGCCTCATGCTATCACCAGCCGCAAGACGCGCCGGATGGAACGGTCACGGCAGATTCGCCGCGGTCGGGCGCTCGGAACGCAGCACCTCATGTGCCCGCCGAGCTTTATGGATTCCGTCAATCATTTGGCGTCCTTCCGTCGTGAGGCAAACGATAGTGCAGCCTACTCTAGAGCGTCCTCCATTGTTATTTTGGGGTGACATTGACACGAACGACCCCTGACGTAGCCGGCGTCAGTTCGTCAGACTCGCGTCGGCCGATGTCGTGGCCTTCTCCAGGGCAATAATCTGCGCCAAGCCTCCGGTCGATCCGCTCGCTTCGACGGCTCGTCACTCCCCCGCCTCGACCCAATCGTCGTCCATCGTGAGACCCGCGGGTTGCGGAAGTACGGCTTGACCCGCTCAATGGGCCAGAGTTCGACCTTCATGGCGGCAGCGAATCCCTGGATTCACGCCGGCCAACAAGGTGCTGAGCCAGAGTGGCTGATGGTTTATCCCGCCCGACGGACCAACAAGGATGCTGAGAACGGCGGACAGGGCGGGCGCGGAGCCCGCGTGGGACCATTGTACGATCTGGCGGGGTGCTATGGCAATGTTATGGTTCGTTACGCTGCAAGCACTTCTCGTGGCCCCATTGGCCGCGAGACATTGCGTGTTAGGGCCTATCAAGCCACTTCGCACCAACGATCGCACCATCAATTCCGTTTCCCGAAGCATCGGCAAGTCTCGACCCACTCCCTTCATCAATGCGCCATAGCGAGACCGTTTGCTTATCGGCCGCAAACCTCGCGTCTGGCACAAAATCCTTGGTGTAGCGAGCGACACGGCTGATTCGCACCTGGTGCAGCGCACCTGTGAAGTGCTGCTCGGGCGTTCCCGACCGACTCGGATCAGCTCCCAAATAGAACGGGAACTTCGAAGCCTTGTGCTTTCCGTTAGTGACAGGCTGCGCAGATTGCAGCTTTCCGTCAACATACAGCCGCACCATGCGTCCATCCCACACGCCGGCCACATGGCACAGCTTTCCGTACTCAGCAGGGGCATCCGACGACGCGACTTTGTACGACTTGGCGTCGTGGAAATACATCACCCATTTCCGATTATTGACCGCAAGACCCACGCCCGATATCTGAATGTTTCCGGCAATGGTGTTGTACCCAGGACCTGTTCTCGGCGTGACATACGCTTCAATTGTCAGCGGCGTCGATCCGTCGTACCGCAAGTCGATCGCTACGTGGTCGTCCCCGTCAAACGCCAACCCGAATTCGTTCGGCACGATGCTTGTGTAAGCACGGCGAGCAGACTGTTCCATTGCAGCGATTTCCTCAAGGCGACGGTCGACTCGCGATTTCTCGACACCGGTGAGATTCCGTGCCGCTCGGGCATACCACTCTCCCGCCCGCGCAATAATCATTGATTTCTCATGGCCATCGAACTTCGCCGCGGCGTCCCACCAGGCATCGGCGACTTGGACCTGGTCTAGTGCGGAATGCGGCTGGCGCAGGTCAGCTGTCGCCGCGGCCGCGAATGGCCCCTCGCCTTGGGCCAGTAACGGCAGCCCCTGCTCCCAGTCTCGCTGCACAAGGCAGCGGAATTGTCCGAGCAACAAGTTATCATGGGGAGAAGTTGGATCAGTTCGTAGCCTGTCGGCGGCAGCGTTCGCTGCCTCCCAGCTCTTCTTCCATGCAGCGATTCTCTTGCGTGTCTCCTCAAACGTGGATCGCAGCATAGGATCTCGCGAGCCGTTGGCCGCGGGAACCACTGCCGTAACCAACTCATCAGCCAGATCCAATCTGCCGGCGACAACCATGCCGTCGAGTACCTTCAACGAGGACTGAACGACCTCCATCTTTTGCTCCACACTATGCGACGCCTTGCCTACCGTTGCCAACATCCCGCCCTTGATCATCCAGACATCTACGTCGAACGAGAGCGACAGCTGGTCGATTACCTCCAATGCCAGCTTCATGTCGCCTACCTCGAGAGCGATGGTCTTCGCTTCACCAAGCAAAGCATAGCGCACCGCTGAGGTTTCCCTGATGTCGCGTGCCATCTCCATCAACCGCAGGGCGAGTTCCTTCTTCCTGTCGGGCGTCTGGGTCCCATCGAAGTCCTCGGCAAACACTTGTCGCACTTTTTCCTGCGCCACCTTCAACGCAGCGGCGTCAGGCGGTGCGACTCGTGCATTCGTTGCTGATTCGATCGACTCGGTCGCCGCTGGCGTCACGCTCATCGGTATTGTCGATGAACCTTTTGCCGGGGTGGCAAGATCGGGTGATGCAGGCGAGAGCGTCGCGTCGCTCTTATTCGCGCTGACGGCTGAGTCGTCATCGTGTTTGCTTCCGGGTGAGAGCTGCCGAGGCTCGCCCGGGGTATTCCCCCCTTGGTCCAGCGGCTGCAAAGTCCTTTCTCGTTTCTCCGATGCAATCCGCGTCTGTGACAGTTCTCCATGACCGGTCGAATCGACATTCACGTCCTTCCAAGGGTCCTCCATGCCTGTCCCGTCCGCTTTCGGATCTCTGGAATTCGCCGCTTGACGCGATGGCTTCTGTGATTGCGAACCGCCTTCCTTGGCGGCGCCCTTCGCCAATTTGTCGCGCGAACTCTTGCTCCAACCCAAAGGATCGATGCCCGCAAAATAGAACAACGCGAGTGTAGCTAAGCCAACTCCCGCGACGCCTCCGAGGATGATCTTTACAATTGCAGTGACAGGGCGCTCAGTAACTATCTGTCGTCGGGATGCCGAACGTGAGTTCTTCGGCGAACTCGGGGAATCGACGATACTGACCTGTTCGCTAGGGATCGGGGATGGCGCACTAGGGGATTTCAGTGCTTCCACGAGCTGCGCGTCATAGACGGCCTTCTTGTCGGGCGAAAGCAAGCAGATCGAAGCGGCCGTAATACGATTGATCAGCTCTTGAGACAAAGCTGAGCGCGGTCCGTTTTGCAGTGTCTTCAGGAAGATGACGTGCCGATCCACCGCCTTTTGAATCACATTAGGATGTGATTCGAAAAGTTGAATGCCGAGCAGTCGATAGTGATGCGGCGGCTGTTCCTTGGGAGGAATGCCAAGCCATTCATAGTACGGATCGAACCCGTTCGGCATCGGATACTCCTTGAGCCTATGGCTGACCGCGAACCAATCCCGACCGCCTTCAGCCTACCGTCCGCCGTCAGGCGACTCAACCCATCGGTTGCTACTGAACGTGCCTTCCGTCCCCGCTACCTTACTAGCACGCTGTTCACTGAACGACTTACGGCAACTTCAGTTTGCCCAGTGTGAAAGCTGGCGCTGTCCAACTAAAATGGTTGCGGGAACTACCAGACCGCATGGGAGCGAACGATGATGAGTCCCTTTCTTACTACCTGCATGACGTTGGTCCGACTACTCGGGCTCTTGGCTTGCGCAGCGATAGCCATGCTGGGGTCATCCGTGGCCCAGTCGCAAGATGAGCCGACCGGACTTCCGACGCGCGCTCCTGTGCCGACGGGTGCTGCGCTTGAAAAAGCGCGAAAAACTGTCGAGGAGGTTTTCGGCGAAGGCATCCGCGATGCCAAAGACGCTGACGCGGCCAAGCTCGCCGACGAGCTGATTTCCGTAGGACTGAAAGAGAGCGACGATGCGGCCAACCGTTATGCGCTCTACGACGCCGCTCGGCTGCTTGCCGAGAAGGGAGGGAGCGTGGACCTCGCTTGGCGGGCCTGCGACCAGATTGCGGACGCCTATGAGGTCGATCGCGTGTCGCTCAAGGAGTCGGCATTCGTCGCCTGTGCCAAGATGGTCAGACGGCCGGTCGAGATTCCTCCGCTTGTTGCGGCCGGATTGCAGCTAGTCGAGGAGGCGATTGCGGCCGACCAGTATGCGGTTGCCGTCCGCGCTGCAGACATCGCTCGCGACCGGGCGCGTCGCACGCGGCAGCGCGACCTGATCGCGAAGGCGGCCGACGGGGCAAAACGGGCTGAGGTGCTTTCCGCAGCCTGGGCTGCGGTCCGCAGCGACTTTGATCGGCTAGCCCGCGAGCCGGAGCATGCCGCAAGTCATACGGCAGTCGGTCGGTACCTCTGCCTTTCCAAAGGAGATTGGGAGCAGGGACTTCCGCACTTGGCGAAGGGAGACGATGAGACTCTTCGGGCTCTGGCCGCCATGGAGAATCCGCTTCCCGAAAAGGCCGACGAGCGGCTGGCGCTGGGTGACGCGTGGCTGGAACGAGCAAAGGGGGCCAAGGAATCGGAGCGCCCGCAGGTGGAAGGCCGGGCCGCCTACTGGTACCGGCTCGCGGTCCCGGCTCTGGCGGGTTTCGAACGGGCGCGAGTGGAAAAGGCATTACAAAGCCTGCCCGCCGAAAAACAGGCTCCCGCGAAAACGCCCGCCGATTCCTGGAAGTCCGTGGTCGGCACTTGGAAGGTGACATATGAAAACGGCGCCGTGCGAACCTATCGATTTGACAGGCGAGGGAGCGCGCGATTTTTCGAGGAGTCGTTCACCGGGACATTAAGCCGCGATGGCGATCATCTGAAGCTCGATTTTGGCGATGGCAAGCTCGAGCGCCTACGCCTACAGGACGACGAGTTGCTGGTCGAGCACTTCAATCCCGCGTCGGGCTATCCGAGTTCACCTTCGCTGAAAGGTCGGGGAGTGCGAACCGCCCGATAGCGGACATGGAGCGCGTTTGGGCCGTCGCGGCGGCATGACGTATTTCGGACGGGTAGTGAAACCGTTTGGAAAACGTCCACCGGGCGGGATGCCTAAAAAGTAGTCAATCCCAGAAACAGACAACTTCGACCTTGCGGCCGCGCATGGCAGACTCTACTGCTTTGGCAGGCGTAAACAGGATAGTCTGCCACTTGTTGTCGTAGATGCGGTAAACGGTCCCGCTCCCGGTACCAGTAGCAGTTCCGCCCATCGTGAGTATCCAGCGACGTAAGCGACGGCAAGCGCCAACAAAAACGCAACGGCAATCGCCGGCCCCGAGTGTGTGTAGCGTTCGTCGGCCATGCCAGCGATTCTACCGGCTGGCGCAGGAAGACGCCCCTGCGCGGTACACTGGCCGCAAGAGGAGCGCCACATGTTCAAGTTCACGATTTGCGAGCTGCTGTTGTTGACGCTGGTCGTGGCGTTGGCGGTGGGATGGTGGCTCGACAGGAGCCGACTGGCTAAAAACGCACAAGCGTGGAAGGAGGAAACGTCGGTGCTTGTAAAGGGCGTCCAGCAACACTGGCACGATGAGTGGATGAAAGGCAATAGGTGGGAGCTGCCGGATGATTTGGCACGAGCCGTAAGGACCGCTAACGGCGAATGAGGATGCACCCATGCGTTTCACGATCCGCGACTTGCTCTGGCTGACGGTGGTGGTGGCGCTGGGGGTGGCGTGGTGGGTTGATCGGTCATCGCTCGCCGCTCTTGTTGATGAACTGGCGAATAGGGAGTTTGTCGAAACCTTTATCGACAGATTCGACCGCCTGAGGAATTCTTCAGCACCCGCCCCAAACCTGCCCAGCGATTAGGCCATGCGTTTCACCATCCGCGACCTTCTGTGGCTGACGCTGCTCGCCGCCGTACTGGTCGCGTGGGGTGCAATCGCGGCGTTTGTAACTTGGGCTGAACCGGCGGCTGATCGCATTCGTATTGCCTCGCAGTCTTCCTGTCGGAGCCGCCTCATGAACGACTCGTCCCCTTCCCCCGCGCCGGTTCCCCGTCGCCGCTGGCTCCGCTTCAGCTTGCGGACGTTGCTGTTGACAGCGCCGCTGATTGCGATCCTTATCAGTTACGTTGGAGTGCGCTGGTATCGCGACTATGTCAAGCAACAGGCGGTGAGCGCGATCGGGCGAATCGGCGGAAACATCGAGCGCGACAAGGAGGGGCGGATCATCCTCGTCGAAATCCCCGCGGACCAGCTCACCGATGCGGCATTGGCCGAGCTGGTGCCACGTCTGGCCAATCTCCCCACGCTGGAGACGCTGATCCTGCACGGTCCCCTCGTCACGGATGAGGGGCTGTCGCCCGTGGCGCGATTGACGCAGCTCAAGCGACTGCACCTCATCAACATGAAAGTCTCTGCCGTCGCCGTCGCGGCGCTGCAAAAGGGGCGTCCCGACCTGGAAGTCGCCCAGTCGGCCGTCAGCCCCCGGGCCAGTGCGCTAGTCGCGCGCGACATTTACGATCATGCGTGTGGAAGGCGGTCAGAAGAGAGCCACTTTGGCGGCCAGCTGAGAGCCGGCAAGGCGGTTGCCTTGTGAGCCGCGCAGCAGGCTTGGCGAGATGCCAGCTATTTGTGTCGCGGCGCTTTAGGAGTGGGCTGTGCTGA
>DATKDU010000009.1:0-4774 GCA_035512595.1 Pirellulaceae bacterium | reverse complement strand
CTGGTCAGCCGCAGCCAGATTTTTCAGTTCGAGCCGCTGAGCAAGGAGGACATAACGATCCTGCTCAAACGAGCGCTGGCGGATCATGACCGCGGCCTGGGAAAGCACGAAGTCGTGATGAACGACGATGCGCTTGCCTTTCTCGCCGAAGTCAGCGATGGCGACGCCCGCCGCGCCCTCTCGGCACTCGAAATCGGCGTTTTGTCCACCGACGAGCGGCCGCTTGAGTTCACGCGGGAGCTGGCCGAAGAGTCGGTCCAGCGCAAGGCCGTGCAGTACGATCCTAGCGGAGACGACCATTACGACGCCGCCAGCGCGCTGATCAAGAGCATCCGCGGCAGCGATCCGGACGCCGGGCTCTACTGGCTGGCGCGCATGCTCGAAGCTGGCGAAGACGTCCGCTTCCTCTGCCGCCGGCTGGTGATCCTGGCCAGCGAGGACGTCGGAAATGCCGCCCCGCAGGCGCTTCCCTTGGCAGTGGCGGTTATGCAGGCCTGTGAGTTCGTCGGCCTGCCGGAGTGTCAGCTCACGCTGGCCCAGTGCGTTACGTATCTGGCCTGTGCCCCGAAGTCGAATGCCGCCACGCTGGCGATCGGCGAAGCGCGGCAGGATGTCCGCGAAAGCCGCCTGCTCCCCGTCCCGCGGCATTTACGCGACGCACACTACCGCGGCACGAAGCAACTGGGGCATGGCAAGGGATACGAGTATTCCCATGACGCGGATGGAGGTGTCGCCGCACAGGATTACCTGGGCGGGGAGCGGGAATACTATCGTCCCGTCGATCGAGGGTTCGAGGCGGAGTTGGGCAGAAGGTTGACGGAGATTCGAGCAAAACTGCACGGCAGCGAGTAAAGGGCCGCGATCTTGTACAATCAGTCCCATGAACCGCGGCACGAAAAACGGCCTGACCAGCGACCTGTGTGCGGAGCGATTGCGAGCGCTGGCCGACAAGGAGCGGCTGCGGATCGTCGAGGTGCTCCGCGGCGGCGGTCGCAACGTCGGCCAGATCGCCGCTGCCGTCGGGACGACCGTCCCCAACGTCTCCCATCATCTGCGGATACTCAAACGCACCGGGCTCGTCCGTTCGCAGAAGCGAGGGCGGTTCGTCGTCTACGCCCTGCATCCGGATGTCTTCAGCGGCAAAGCTTCCGCAAGCGAGCGGCTCGATCTGGGGTGCTGCAAGCTGGAGCTCTCGGGGGGCAAGTGAAGTGCTAGCAGCGTCGCGGCATCGTCGTCGCCGCGACGCGAAGGTGAAATTGTCGTCCTTGTCGGGCCTGCCGGTCCGAACTCTCTTGTGTCCGCAACGGCGACCGCTATAACTCCATCTCCCGTACGCACGCGCGGTCAAAGGATGACGCACGGCCCCTGACCCAGGAAGCCTGGGATGGCGATTTTCAGCGAAACGCAACTTCACTCGGCCGATCGTCCGGCTGTTGCCGGGGGCTCTCTGGCATGGCTGGTGAGGCGGCGCGTCATCATCAGCCTGCTGCTCTTCACGTCGCTGGTGCTGCTGGACATGTTCGTGCTGGCGGTGCGGCCGCGAGACATTTTTGATTGGCGCGATCCGGGGACCGTGCTCGGCGAACTCCTGGTGCTACTGGGTCTGGCAATCCGCTCGTGGGCGGCCGGAACGCTGGCCAAGTGCAAGTCGCTCATTCGGACCGGTCCTTACGCGGTAGTGCGAAACCCGCTCTACGTCGGCTCGTTCTTGATGATGTTCGGCTTCTGCACCCTGGTTCACGATTGGCAGACCATCTGGTTTGTCGTCGGCCCGATTGCGGCCCTGTACTGGCTGGCCGTGCGGCACGAGGAGGCGAAGTTAGCGGAGTTGTTTCCGCACGACTGGCCCGCGTATGCAGCCGGCACGCCCCGCTTTGTGCCGCTCCGCTGGCCGGCCGCCGCCTGGCGGGGCTGGTCCGGGGCGCTCTGGCTCCGCAATCGCGAATACCGGGCGCTCCTTTGGTCGGCCATTTCCCTGGCGGGTCTGGTCGCCTGGCGCGGTCTGGCCGCATGATTCGATCGTTCTCACCCGCCCCAGAAACTGCGCGCCAGGTCGCGCGCCGCCCACAGCGTGAATGTCCCGAAGAACACGATCGTGGCCAGCAGGATCAGCAGCCGCCACAGCGGGATGCGGAGTGCCGGCGGAAGACCGACGCGGTTGCGATAGACGAGCACCATGCCGTACAGGAACATCACGACGCCGTTCATGGCGGCCGTCGTTACGAGCAGCGCGCGAGCGCCGGTATTCAGTCCGAACCGCTCCAGCAGCAGAATGCCGCTCCCCAGCAGGATCTCGCCCCACAAAAAGAGAAAGTAGAGCCGCGCTTCGCTCCACCGCGGGTTGTCGCGGAGCCAGGTGATCTTCACCAGGTCGGTGGAGATGCGGCTGGCGGCATCGAGGACGCCGAACTCGGTGGTGAACAGAATCGCCACTCCCATGACGAGGAACAGGTATTTGACGGGCGTGCCCACAAGCCGGGCAATGGCCTCCGCTTCGGGCCAGACGAAGCCGATCCCTTCCCGGTACTGCGCCGGATTCACCGTCGGTTTGCCGCTGGCGTCGTAAAAAACGATGTAACTGATCAGCGTCAGCAAAAACAGGCAGATCAGGCACGTGCAGAGGAAGCTAAAAAAATGCTCCAGCCCCGCCCCGCGCCACCAGGCCCGCCACCGGGCCAGGTTCGTCTCATCGTGCGCGAAGTGGTAGCCGATCTCGGTGATCGGCTCCTCCTTGCCCGTGAGGGGGCTGGTGATCCGGCCCAGGTGGCTCCCCATGCCGTACCCCTTTTCCTTGATGTAGTTGCTCTGGGCGAGGTTCATCGTCCCGCCGGCGCCGGCAAACGCCAGCGCGCCCAAAAGCGTCATCGACGTCAGAGTGTCATCGATCTGCGGCACGAACTGCGGCGCCCCGAGCGTGATGATCCCCGTCCACTGGGCGGTCAGCGCATCCGGCCGCTGGATCAAGAGGGCCGCGGCAATCACGATCACGCTGACGACGATCAGCCCCACCAGCGCCATCTGCACCTTCTCGACCGTCTCGTACACCACGGGCCCGGCGGTCAGGATGATGCCGCACAGAAACATGCCGGCAATGGCCAGCGGCGTGTCGTAAGGGCCGGCGAGCAGCTTTCCGGCGGCGTCGAACTGCGGCGACCAGATCAGCCATGAGAGAATCTGCGCCGCCCCCTTGGCCCAGCCGGGAATCGTCCACGGCAGGACGTTGAGCAGCAAAAAGACCCAGGCCCACGTGCGGCTCAGTCGGACAAAGCCGGCGACGGCACTCTCCCCCGTGGCCAGCGTCCAGCGCATGATTTCCATGTTGAGGAAATACTGCATCACGACCGCCAGGATGCAGGCCCAGAAAAAGACGAAACCGCTTTTGAGCGTGATCAGCGGCCAGAGGATGAACTCCCCGCTGCCCAGCGCCAGCCCCGCCAGGATGATGCTCGGGCCGATCATCCTCCTCAGCGGCACCGGCTCGGGAAGCTGCCGCTCCTTGAGCGGCGGCAGCGTGCCGGCCGGGATGACGTCGCCTGAGATGTGCTGTTCGGAAGGGACTGCTGGACTGGAGGACATTGGGCTTTGAGACATCAGAGCTGCCGGTGGGAGTGAATGCGAAACGGCGATTGTAGTCGGGCCAAACTGGCCCAGCAGCCAGGGCGGACGATTTGCCGCGGGGAGGCTGTGGGCCAATGACGCGCCACCACCGACCCCAGCCCCGTCATGCCGAGGATGGGGGGCAGTTGGGGCGCGACGGTTCCAGTGGGGGCGGTAGCGGCGGCCGTTTCGCAAATGCCTCTTGTCGGCCCAGGTTGCGAGCAACCTGGGCCACCCGCGTGTAGAGAAGGCGATTCTCCTATTCGGCATCATGGATCTTCTCGATTAGACCGGCTTCAACGAGGCTTTGCGCGACCGCCCTCTGCGTCTCCGATACTGTTTTGTCGATGTCGCGCCCCAACAACAGCCGTTCGTAGCCGTGCTGATGCAGGAAAATTGAATCGGCACTATGTTTGCCGCCAAAGGCGTTCACGAGCTCCACGATTGGCCGCGGTGCCTGCCGGGCCCCCGATTTGGCCTTTACGCGATCGCTGGTTTGAGCCAACACCCAGAGTGCTACTACCAGGCTTTGTTCGCGCGTATATAGAGACATGCTTTCCCTCCGATTGTCGAACTCTTTGTTGGATGATTATCCGGCGCGCAGCTAAAAAATTAGTGTGCGCCGAGCGCAGGATAACGCGGCACGAGCCAGGCTGGCAATCTGAACGCAAGTTCCCTGCGGCCGGCAGGTTCCGGCGGCGGATGCGGCGGGGCCCCGTGGGTGATTGAGCGGCGCAGCACCGCCGGATCACGTCGGATGCTCCCCGCCTTGCCGCCGCGACCCAGGCTGCCGGGCGGCAGTCGCTGCCGACGGGTGGGGGAGAGCGTCAAAAAATGCTTGACGAGCGGCACCGAGCGCGGCTATCGTGACCCGGTCCGCGATCCGCTCGGAGCGCTCCCCCATCCACGGGCAAAAATTCCCGCACCATGGTCAGCGAAGCGCGACCGCCCGGTTACATGAGCATCAGCACGCCCCCCATTACGCAGAAGATCGTCCCCATGATGATGAATTCCGTGGCGGATACCTCGGGGTCCTCCGCGGCAATCGGCTCGGCCATTACAAGGAATAGCACCCCCAGCCCCACCACCGCCATGTAGAGCAAAGCCATGAACAGGCAGTAGGCGATGTAACCGTACCAGACCCCAGGCGTCGGCGGCGGGTAGCCCGATCCCGGCG
>DATKDU010000008.1:0-12911 GCA_035512595.1 Pirellulaceae bacterium | reverse complement strand
CCGATTCGTTCGTCATGTCGAGCGCCTCAGGGACCGACATCTGCATCCGGTACGCCAACTCGTAAGCTTGGATCCGCGCCGAAAGCTCTTGATCATCGGGATACTCGGCCGCCGAGAGCCGGTTGAGCCGATTGATGTAGTCGAACTCGTTCCTTTGCTCATCGGCCAGGATGCTCTTGTCGCGCACGGCGAACGGCAGCGGCGCGGCCGGGTCGAGGGCGAGCTGAATGCCGTTGTGCTTGGGGCCGAGATAGTTGGCGTCGAAATCCTGCTTGACGCGGTTGTCCTTGAAATCCCCCAAGAAGACGAACTGCGGCAGGTTCTCGTTGAGAGACCCCAGGCCGTAGTGGATCCACGAGCCGATGACCGGCTGTTTTTCATCCAGCGCGTGCCGCCCCGTGTGCATCTGGAATTCGGCGGCGTGATCGTTGTCGGTGGTGTACATCGAGCGGACGATGCACAGGTCATCGACGCAGCTCGCCAGATGCGGCAGCCAGTCGCTGACCTCGATGCCGCTATGGCCGTGCTTTTTGAAGCCGATCTGGAGCGGAAAGATCTTATTGAAGATCTGCCGGTCCATGCCGACGACCGAACGCGATCGCTCCTGGTAAATCGGCAGCTTCTGCGGATTTTGCAGGCCCGTCTCGTCGTAGGTTTTCCCTTCGTATTTCGTCAGTGCCGGCTTGGGATCGAAGGTCTCCATGTGGCTGACGCCGCCGGAGAGGAAGATCCAGATGACGTTTTTCGCCTTCGGCGCGAAGTGCGGCATTCCAGTCGGCGGGGACCAGGCGTGGGGCGAATTCGCGCGGGCAATGCCATCCTGCCAGAGGAGCGAGCCGAGCGCCAAACCGGCGCAGCCGAAACCGAGATCACTCAAGAATGCACGTCTTGGTTTCTTAACGCAGAGGCACGGAGGCGCAGAGTTCGCAGAGGAGGAAGCAGAATCATGACGGCAGAATAGTGAGGCGTGGGGCATGGTCGATTCTCGCAAAATTGCTTCTTCTTTGCGAACTCTGCGACTTTGCGCTAAACCTAAAGTCTACCGCACCGTCACGAAGTCATTATGATTGAGTAGCGCATGCACCAGGCTTTCGCGGCTGCGGTTGATCGGATCGGCGATCTTGGCCGCAGCCAGCGTCTGCCGCTGCACCGCGAGGAACTCGATCGATACGGCCATTTCTTGCTCGCTCGGCGGGCGGGAGAGGATTGTCTCGAACGCGGCGGTAATGAATGCCGCGTCTTGCTGATCGGCCTGCACCGCGGCAATCGGGCCGGCGAGTACTTTGGCCAGCGCTCGGGCCTGGGCAAGGGTCAGCTCACTGTTGGCCAGGGCCAGGGCTTGCTGTGGGCGGATGCTCGTCGTGCGGACGTAGCAATCGGTGGCGCTGGCCCCGTCGAACAGGTCCAGAAATTCCATTTTCGCTTCGCCGTGGTGCGACAGATATAAGCTGCGGCGGCGGGTTTTGTCCGCGTCGGCAATCTCGATCTCTTTGCCGCCGAGCGTGCGGTCGAGCTGCCCGGCGACGGCGAGGAGCGAGTCGCGGACGATTTCGGCGTCGAGGCGCTGGGTTGGAAACCGCCACAGGTAGCGGTTCTCGGGATCGCCTGAAGAATTTGAGGACAAGGCAGGCGAGACGCCTGCCCCACGACGATACGCGTCGCTGGCGACGATCTTGCGATGGAGCCGCTTCATCGTCCACTCGCCGTCCATCATCTCAACGGCCAGGAAGTCGATCAGCGGCTGGTTGCTCGGCAGCGTGCCGTTGCGGCCAAAGTTGGCGGTCGATTCAACAAGCGGCCGGCCGAAGTGCCAGCCCCACACGTGATTGACCGCCACGCGGGACGTCAGCGGGTTGTCCTCGCCGGCGATCCACCTGGCGAGTGCCGAGCGTCTGCCGGTACTCTTGTCGGGGAAGGTCTGGGAGAGTGGCGTGTACGTCGCATCGGTCTTGGCCATCGCGGCACTGGCATCGTCAAGTGCTTTCTTCGCCGGAGCAATTTTCCCTTGCGCAGTTGCAATCGACTTTTCGCGCGCCATATCGGCAATCGGCTTCCCTTCGGCCTCGGCCATCTCCTTGTCCGCAGCCGTTAGATTCGCCTGCGCCGTCAGCACTGTCGCATGCCGCTCGGCCTTCGCGGCCGCCATCGCCAACTCGTCAGCATTTCCCATGGCAAATCCATGCCGGCAATTGTCGGCGGCCACGCGGGCCTCGATGCTCACAAACTCCGCCTGGGCCGCGGCGAGCCTCGCTTCGGTGGCTTTCACGGCCAACTGGGCCGCCTCCAGCGACCGTTTGGCGACGAGCAGCTCTTTCTCCTTCGCCTGCACCAGCGGCGACATGCTTGCCGGGGCACCGGCCAGCGACGTCGCCGGAGCGGCACAATAGCCAGTGGCAACCCAGCCATTCGTGCCGGCGATTTCTTTACCGAGCGGATAGGCCGGCTCTTCGAAATCCATCGTCAGCAAGGGCTCGATCGGGCCGTCGGGCTGTTTGCGGCCGAAAACAAAGTCGTCATACAACGCGACGCTCCCCGGCCGGGCATCGAGAAAAATCCCCTGCTTGTCGGTCCGCGGGCCATTCCAACCCTTGAGGGTCACCGCCACCGCGTCGGTGAGTACCGCTCCGTTTGTCAGCGACTTGACCGTCGCCGTCATTTTTTCGTTGGCCGGATCGAGTGCGAGGGTCACGGCAAATTTGCTTTGCCCCTTGGCCAGATCGTATTTGCCGATCTCGATCTGCTCGAACGTGCCGGGCTTGTACGACAGAATCTTCCCCCCCTCGAAGCCGACCCAGCCGCCCGTTGAACCCGTCTCAATGTCGATCCCAAGCTGGAAATTCGTGTGGGCATCCTTGAGAATCTGCACGACGTAGCTGACGACCGTCTGGTCATCGACGCTCGTCAGCGCGGGAATCTTGTGGGCCAGCGCCCGCCGCCCCTGCTCCGCGTGCATCACCAGCGACTGCTTTCCCGACAACGCACCGACCGCCGGCATTTGCGCCGACTCGTTGCGAACCGTCTCCAGCGTCTTCTCTGCCGTCGCCACCAGCTCCCGCAGCTTGGGCTGCTGCGCCTCAAGTGCCTGCCGTGCGGCAGCTAGTTCGCTCTCCGCGACGGGGATTGCCGAATGCCGCCTGGCGATCTCTTCCTGTTGCACCAGCGGCCGCAGCCCCGGATACCAGGCCCGCGGCGGCAGGTTCACCGGCTGCACTTCAAATTGGCCGCCGAGAAATGCGGGTACTCCCGGCGGCACGGGCGGTTTGCCTTCAATGATCTGCCGCTGATCGCCGCCGCGATAAATCCGCGTCTGGGCGTCGAGCTTTTCGTCGAAGATGCGGATGCGGCCGCTGCTGATCGGCCCGTACGACTGGGCGTAAATGTACTTTTTGAACGGCCCCGGATCGGGCTCGCCGGCGACCCGGTCGTGCCGCATCTCAATCGGTTCGAACATAGCCCGCAGGGCAAAGTATTCCTGCTGCGAGATTGGGTCGTACTTGTGGTCGTGGCACAGGGCACAATTCATTGTCAGCCCCAGAAAGGCCTTGGCCGTGTGCTCGGTCTGGTCCTTCATCCACTGGTCGTAGTTCCATTTGAAGAAGTTGCGGGCGATGAAGCCGGTCGCCGGTAACGCCTCTTCATCCTCGGGAGCGATCTCGTCGGCCGCCAGCATCTGAAGCACCATCCGGTCGTAACCCTGGTCCGCGTTCAGCGAGCGGACGATCCAGTCCCGCCACCGCCAGATCTGCGGATAGCTGTTCATCACGTCGGGGACGCTGCGGCGGCCGTACCAGTCGCTGTATCGCCAGACGTCCATCCAGTGCCTGGCCCAGCGCTCGCCGTAGGCGGGACTGGCCAAAAGCCGATCGGCAGTTCGCTCGAAGGCGTCCGGGGACTCATCGGCGAGAAAAGCGTGCAACTCCTCGCGCGTCGGCGGCAAGCCAACCAGATCGAGATAAAGCCGCCGGACCTGCACGTGCCTGGCCGCCGGCCCGACCGGTGTCAGCCCCAGTTCACGATGCTTCGCGCCGATCAGCGCATCGAGGGCTGAACCTGCGGACTTACCTTCGTCGAGCACAACTGCCGGCCGCACCGGCCGCTGAAAGGCCCAGTGCTCGCGGGGATCGGGCTCCGGCTTCTCATCCGCCGGCCCTGTCGCCCCTGCGGCAATCCACGTCTTGATCGCCTCGATCTGCTCCGCCGGGAGCGGCTCGGCCTCCTGCGGCATTCGTTCCGCAGCGTCGCTGGACGTGATTCGCTGCACGATCAGGCTGGCTGCCGCATCGCCGGCAGCGACCGCCGCTCCGCTATCTCCGCCGCGGAGCATCGCGGCGAGAGTATCCAGCCGCAGATTCCCCTCCTGCTTGAGCGCCCCGTGACAGGCGAAGCAATGCCGCTGGAAGACGGTTTTGACCTGGGATTCATAATCCGCGGCGTGCGCGGAGCCAAAGCTCCAGCCGAGGGACACCGCCAGCATGAGTCGCCCAGCCAAAGTCCCGCCGCCGGTTTTCCACAAGCTGGTCGGCATTTCGATCACCGGGCGGGAGGGGTGCGGCACGTATCAGACCCTCTTGATGCTACCAAATCGGGATGCTGCCGCCCACTGTTTTCCCTGGCGACTCGCCCTACCACGCCAGGACAAGCTGCCTGGCTGGAAGTCGCTTCGCGGTCGGTACGACCGACCGCGTTGCGGGAAATACTGGTGCGAAAAGGCTCATTGTCCATTGATTATATCGGGCAAATCTGCCCATATTGGTTTTCTGGTCAAAAGTGCGGCCAAAATGTCCGGAAGGGCGACAAGATTGCGACTAACTAGATGGAGAGGATGGCAAAACGGGGCAAATTCATCGTATCTCTCATTCAAGGATCCGAATCGATGTGGCACCTTCTGTTGGGACGAGGGGATCGCGGTAAAGCGGCGGTGATGACAGGCAAAAAGCGGAATTCCAAGCGGGCCACTCGGCGGTCGTTTTTCGAACCGCTGGAGGAGCGGCGGGTCCTGGCAACGCTCGTCCTTGATGCGGGGACCAGCGGCGACGACACCATCGACATCAGCGGCAATGGCTCGAACATCATCGTGAAGCGAGATGGCAACGAGATCCACAATGTGTCCACCAGCGGCTTCGACTTCGTGCAGATCAACGCGGCCGGCGGCGATGACACGATCAATCTGCTCAGCCTTCCCAGCGGATCGTCCGGGACGGATGAGGTTCTTGAAGTCGAGGGGAATGACACCTACTTGACCGCGCAGGTGCTGCCGGCGGCGTGGTCGTTGACGCCCAATGCGCACATCAACGACGATTTGGCGAACCCGATCAATCTTCCGCACATCACGGTCAAGGGGACGTACGACGGCACGCACGACGTCTATAAGTTTCACGTGACGGTGGGGGCCGGAGAGGTTGTCACAGGGTTCTTCGATATCGACAGCGTGGATCAAACCAAGTTCGACGCCTATTTGGATCTCCTCGACGCCAGCGGTAACGTCATCCCGTTTGCTGAAAGCGACGATGCACCGATACCGGACCTCCTCGCTGGCAGTGCCGCTTACAACGGCACCGACACCTACGATCCGCTGTTCGGCTTCGTGTTTCCCGAAGGATCGCACGACTACTACATCCGCGTCAAGGAAAGTCCGTTTCCGGGCGTTATCCTCAATGGCACCCCCAGCTACGACCTGCAAGTCGTCGTTTCCAACTACCCCACCGGCGGCGCTGCCCCCGGCATCATCATCAACGGCGGCACCGGCAGCGACACGCTGAACGTGGCCAGCGGGCTGATGCTCCCCTTGTCGGCTGTGGACGAAAACGTGCTGGCCGTCGGGCTGGTCCCCTTCGCCGGTACGCTCCTCCGCGGAACGGTGGAAACGGCCTCGTACATCAACGTGGAAACCTTCAACGGCGGTGCGGCATTCACCGTCCTGACCGATCTGGTCGCACTCGGCCAGCAGGACGGCGTTGCCGATTCGACCTGGGTCCGCGGCAATGCGGAAGGGACGAAGCTGCTGGTCGATGTCAACAGCACGACGTACTTTACCGGCGGCCTCAATCAGATCTTGATTGTCGCGGTCAATGGATCGTCCGATGCCGACACGATCCTGGTCGAGAACACGGCGGCCAAGTCCCACATCCACGGCGGCGCCGGGGACGACACGATCACGACGGGGGATGCGCCCGACATTGTCTATGGGGGGGATGGAAACGACGTCATACGCACCAATGGCGGCGATGATTACGTTGCCGGCGGGGCTGGCAACGATACGGTCTATGGCGGCGACGGAAACGACAGCCTGCACGGCAACGCGGGGGACGACATCCTGGCCGGCGAGGGGGGGCACGACATCCTCAGCGGCGGCGCGGGGAACGACCACATTTCCGGACAGAAAGGACAGGACGTGCTGATCGGCGGCAGCGGGGCCGACCAGGTGATCGGCAACTACGATCGGGACCTGCTGTTTGCCTCGGGGGTCGTCGTTTGGGAAGGGGGCGTTCCGATTTCGCTCGGTGAGTCGGACAGCAGCCAGTTCGGCGACGACAACTACTTCCGTCTGCAGACCCTCCGCCAGGATTGGCTCGACGTCGTAGCCCTGGCACTCAGCTTCGAGGCCTTTGCAAACAAGTATGACAGTGGCCCCGACGATGGGGTGGAAGACAAACTCCAGGGGGGACAAGGCGACGACGTCTTTTTCTCCGATGGAACGGCGAAGATCATTGACTCGGCCGACGATCAGGAGTTGACGACTTAGGTCGGCACCGTAGCCGAAATCGCCCGTAACCCCCGAACGCGCCAGGGTTCGGGGGCCTTGTCGTTGCCCGCCGCCTGGTCTGAATTCCGGCGAATTCAGCGACTGTAGCCGAATTCGCCAACGCCGGCCCCAATGGCATTCCATTTGACAACTTCCGCCCTGCCTCGATAGAATGGGGGGAGTAAGGAGTGCTCCCCGCTTGTGGCATTCCTGGTTTGCGAGTTGGTTCTGGTGCGGCCCTTCCGGGCCGCGGCCCGCTTTCGCCGCTCGCGGTATTCCGCATTCCCACCTTCTCGCGCGAGAGCGAACATGATTCCCTTCTCACCTTTATTTGCCATGTTCGGCATCGGGCAAACCGAGCTGATCATCGTCTGCATCGTCGTGTTGATTCTCTTCGGCCATCGCCTTCCCAGCGTCATGTTCTCGCTGGGCAAGGGGATCAAGGACTTCAAGAAGGGGATCAACACCCAGGACGACGAAGAGACGCCCGCCGTGGCGGCCGACAAGAAGGAATAACCCCCTTCCATCGTGAATCGGCCGGCGCGGTGCCTTGCTGCGACGGCCCTGGCTTGTCACTTCGCCCCCGCCTGACTGCGAGGTCTCTATGTTCGGGCTTGGTGCTTCAGAGTTGTTGATCGTCGGCATCATCGCCATTTTGCTGTTTGGCAAGAATCTGCCGCAGGTCGCCGCCAAGGTCGGCCGGACCTACCGCGATTTTCGCCGGCAGTTGTCGGACATGCAGTCGCAGCTCGACATTACCGGCGATTTCACTTCGGAGTCGCCCCGCTCCCGGCCCAAGCCGCAGCGGACCTACAGCGACTACGACGATTACGACAACATCTCGGCCCCCAAATTCGAGCCTCCCCCCGCTCCGCCGGAAACGCGCGAAGGGGAAGCGGCTTAGTACGTTTTTGCTCGCGTTCTTCACGAGTTGGTCCGTCCGCGGCCCTGCCGGGCTGCTGCTCGCTCTCGCCACTCGCTCTGGGTTCCTTTCTCTTTTCGCGAGGGTCATGCCATGTTTGGTATCGGACAGACGGAACTTCTGGTGGTCGGATTCGTCGTGCTCATTCTCTTCGGCCACCGACTGCCGTCGGTGATGTTCGGCCTGGGGGACGGCATCCGCAGGTTCAAGCAGGCGCTGAACCAGGAAGAGCACGGCGAAGTGCCGGCGACGGTCACGGAAAGCCGCAGCTAAGAAAACTGTGGCAGAAAACGCAGCGTTGACAAACCGCCGGTAGTTGCGCGGATTGACCGGCGGCCGCTGCGCTACCTACGCTCCGGGGGACTCAACTACCTCGCGGAGTGCGTCAGGACATTTGTCCCACGTCGCCTGATAAGTCGCCTCCAGCGGCGTGGGAACGTAAGTTCCTAGATCCAAAAAGATTGGCGAGTCCGGGAGCCGGTCTCCCACTGCAATCGGCTCGACATAGGCCGTCTTGGGATCGCCAGCCCAATAGGCGGCCACGGTGAGCGGCTTGTCGGCTGGCAGGGAAAACGGCTCTTCGACAATTTCATCCCAAATGGCCTTGTGAATCCCCTGTGGATCGCGGACCGACGGCGGAAACAGATCGACGACCAGCAGATGAATCCCTTGCCGCAACAACTCGTACGCTTTTTCAACGAACTGCCTCAGCGCATGCTTGCTGCTTTTGTTCCCGGGAGAAACGATTTCCACGACCGCCACCACTTGACCCAGTTGATGCCGAATGACGAGGTGGTTGGTCTTGCGCACGAAATGGTCAAGCGTGGCCGAGGTGACGATCCGGGCTCGCGGCGGAAACTCGATCGCCGGCGTTTGGCCTTGCGCAGAGGGTGCGCTCTCCGGACTTTGCTTCTGAAGCGTCACCACATCCGGAATGGGTCCGCTGATGAACTGCTCCGCCAGCGCGAAAAAGCCCGGTGGCAATCCCCCGCTATTGAGGGCATTACTGATCTCAATCGTCCATGCTTGATGAAAGTGGTGAAAAATGCCGTGATCGACGCGGCTCCAGTCGTGAATGGGCATGGAAATCTCCCTCGTCGTCTACCCAGGGAGATTATACCCTACACGCTCCGCCAGAACGTCTCCTCCGCCAGCCCCAGCCGCTGGCAGGCGGGGCAGATGTCGGCCAGGAAATCCGCTCTGATCTCTCCAACTACGAAATCGCCAGCGCAGCCTTAAGACACTGATCGATTCGCTGCATTTCGGCCGGAGGCAAGATACCCAGCGCGCGGACGATGTCGCTTTGTCTCACCGTCGTCAGCGTGTTGCAATTGACCACCGAGGTGTGCAAGAGGCCCGACTGCTTCCCGTCGGGCGTGGTCAGGTCAATGAGCAGATGTGAAGGTTCACCGGAGCGAGCGACATTGGTCGTGATCATTGCCACCACGGTGTTGGCCATTTTTCGGTTGTACAAGTCGGCCTGCACGATCAGCACTGGCCGCACTTTCTTCGGCATGCCGGCAACCGCAAAATCGACGACGACAATCTGCCCGCGACTAGGCATAGCGATTGTACTCGTCCATCTGCGGATCGTCCCATCCCTCGCTATGAAGGGCGCGGTGCAACGCCGGATAAGTCTCCCGCGGATCGATATCTGCCAGCGTGCCGCGAAGCTGCTCGTACATTTCCGCGCTGAGCAGCACATACTCTTGATTCGTATCCGGATTGACGAGACGCAGCGGCGCCCCTCCCGTTTGATTCAACAGATCGATTTGCTCATGGGTCAGGTTCATCGTGGGTTTCCTCCCGATTCATCCTACCGCGGACGACTCGCTTTGAGAAACACCGTTCACCTGCGGACCGTCACACGCTCCGCCAGAACGTCTCCTCCGCCAGCCCCAGCCGCTGGCACGCAGGGCGAATTTCGGCGAGAAAACGCCGGGAATCTCCCGGATAGCCGGCAGTCGGCTTGAGGCCGGGAACGTGCTGCTGCCAGAAGGCATTGAACGGGATCATCGCGATCTCCCGCAGGTACTTGGCGGTCATCGACGCCAATGCCGTCGGCAGCATCTGCTCTCCCCCCATCAGGAATCGCAGCTCCATCCGCCGGTCGCCGAGGCGAAAGCGATAGACGCTCTCGCCGGGCCCTTCGCGCACCACGCGGACCCATGTTTCGGGAAATACGTGCTGGATGAGTGCCGCGTAGTAATTGCGGCCGCCATGTTTGTCGCAGATCACGGTGACCTCGTTCCCATCCGGCACTTGCTCGGCCAGCTCGGCCACCAGCCCCAGCGTCGTCAGCGACAGCACCTCGGCCTTGTTTCCGCACTCGCGCACTTCTCGGTTGAACCGCTCGGGAAAGACGGCCCGCGCTTGCACGGCAGTGATTTCCAGCTCCGCCTGGGCAAGGCCGCCCGCGAGCTGCTGCGCTGCGGACTGAAGCTCGTCGAGCGCGACATCCCGCGGTAATTGGAGCTCAAATCCGTCGTGCCAGGCGTCGCACCGCAAGTCCCCCGCGTCGATGCCGGCGAGCGACCGCCACAGCGACGGCCAATCGCTGACCGGCTGCTGCCGGATCGCCAGAATGGCCAGAACGACCCGCTCCAGTGCCGCCAGCCCCAGCCCCGGCTTGTAGAGGGCCTTGGAGTCGGCAATCGCCAGCCGCTTCTCAGCAGGCTCGCAGGAAACGCACGGCGCGAGCAGCGCATACAGTGCTTCCGGCGCGGTCCGCGGCGGCGTCTGCCAGACCGTCGCTCCGATGACGAGCGGCCCGAGGTTCGGACCGTAACCGGCTTCGTCCGTGCCGATGAGAAAAGGCATGGGGCAGATTGTAGCGGAAAGAGAGAGGAGGTCAGAGTTCAGATGTCAGAGAGCAGAGAGGACTTGCTCAGCCAATTGATAATTTGCAAAGCGCTATCTGCAATCGCTGTCGCGATGAATCCGCAAGCTTCAGCCGATCAGTTCCCCAATCACCTTCCCCCCAAACTGCGAAAGCTGCTTGAACCGGCCGCCGTGGAAGTAGGTGAGTTTCGCGTCGTCGAGCCCCAGAAGGTGCAGAAGCGTCACGTGCAGGTCGCGGACGTGGTGGACGCACTCGACGGCCGTTGCGCCCAGCTCGTCGGTTCGGCCGATCGTGTGCCCCGCTTTGACCCGGCCGCCGGCAAACCAGATGGTCATCGCCTGCGGGTTGTGGTCGCGGCCAAAGGCGGTTCCCATCCGCACGCCATTGTCGGGCGAGCGGCCGAACTCGCCGCACCAGATCACGAGCGTGTCTTCCAGTAGGCCGCGCTGCTTCAGATCGGCAATGAGCGCCGCGATCGGCCGATCGACGGCTCGCACCAGGGTGCCGTGCGCCTTCTCGATGTAGTCGTGCGAGTCCCACGTGCCGGCATAGAGCTGCACGAACCGCACGCCGCTTTCGACTAGCCGCCGCGCCAGCAGGCATTTGCGACCGAAGGCGTCGGTCGCGTCCGCGCCGATGCCGTAGAGCTCTTTCGTCCGAGCGTCCTCCTTCTCGATGTCGAGAATGCCGGGCACTTCCATTTGCATGCGGTAGGCCAGCTCGTAGCTCTCCATCCGGGCGGCCAGATCGTCGCGGCCGGGCCGCTCTTCGAGGTGCCGCCGGTTGAGCTCGGCCAGCAAGTCGAGGTTTTGCCGCTGGTGATCGTGGGTGATTCCGGCGGGGGGGAACAAATCGAGGATCGGTGAGCCGGCCGCGCGCAGCGGCGTCCCTTGATGGTGCGCCGGCAGAAAACCGCTGGACCAGTTGGCCGGCCCTCCTTGCGGGTAAGAAACTTCCGGCAGCACGACGAAGCTCGGCAGGTTCTGGTTGACGGTTCCCAGGCCGTACCCCAGCCACGCGCCGATTGACGGGTCGCCCACAATTCGGTTGCCCGTGTTCATTTGATAGAGGGCGGTCGGGTGATTGACCGAATCGACCTGGCAGCCGCGGTAAAAGCACAGGTCGTCGGCGACGCCGGCCAGATGCTCCCAGTTCTCCGCCATGTCCGCGCCGCACTGGCCCGCTTTGCGGAACTTGAACGGGCTTTGCACGTAGTACCGCTTGCCGCCGGACATGGCGGACTGCATCTTGTCATTCCTGGCGAATTCCTTCAGGTGCAGCTCGGCCAGTTTCGGCTTGGGATCGAACGTGTCGATGTGGCTGGGGCCACCTTCCATCATCAGGAAGATGCAGGACTTCGCCTTGGCCGGATGATGACCCTGTTTGGGCGCAAGTGGACCGGCGGGTTTTGACTGAGTCGCCGGTTCTTCTGCCAGCAGCGCGGAAAACGCCACGCTGCCGAGGCTCGCCCCCAGACCGTAGAGAAACTCACGCCGGGTCGGCGCCGAAGCGACATGATTGCCGCAGCAGGGAAAGCGAATGGCCATGACGAGCTCCTTTCAATCGACGAAGATGAACTCGCTTGCATTGAGGAGCACCAGGCAGACCTCCATCAGCCCGCGCGCCTCGGCACTGGCATCGGCCGGGTGCGGATCGGGGACGAAATCGGCCGCGCCCTCGAGGACTTCCGTGAACGTGAAATTCTCGCCCGTGTTCTCCTCGACCGCCTCGCGGACGATCTCCGTCGGCAACTTCGGCCCTTCGAGCTTGAGCGTCTTATGCCGCGTCGTCATGGCTTCCCAATGCTTCAGGCACGCGTTCCGCTCGGCGCCAGTGGGCAGTCGGCCAAACGCCAGCCGAAAGGCCCGTTCAACCGCCTCCTCCTTCGTGGCCGTTTCCTTGAGCACGCGCGTAGCCAGCGCCAAGGCTCGGCCAGCAGACTGCGGACTGTTCAGCAGCGTAAACGCCTGCGGCGTCACCGTGGCCTCATCGCGGCATTCGCACGACAAATCGGGGCTCGGCTGGTTGAAGACCTCGAAGAACGGATCACGCAGGCCGCGCAGCTTCAGCGTGTAAATCGACCGACGGTGGCGCTGCTCCGGCCTGGGGGACGGCTGCCAGGCGGCGGCAAACGTTCCCATCACCTGCCGCGGCTGAAAGGCGACTTCCGGATTGAGCTCCGGCCGGACCGGAATGCCGCCGATTTCCGGGTTGAACTCGCCGGAGACGCAGAGCATCGCATCACGGAGTTCTTCCGCTGCCAGTCGCCGCGGACGGAATGCCGCGTAACTGGCTCCCTCCGGGTCTTTGGCGGTCACGAGCTGCGGGTCGGGATGGAGCGAGCTGCGGCGGTAGGTGTCCGAAGAGAGAATCAGCTTGTGCAGCCCCTTGATCGACCAGCCGCG
>DATKDU010000007.1:0-10006 GCA_035512595.1 Pirellulaceae bacterium | reverse complement strand
GGTTTAAGAGACCGGTGCATTACCTTGTCTGCCACAATCCCGAATCAGTCGGCGCGGCGGGAGTTGAACCCGCGACCTGCGTCTTATAAGGACGCCGCTCTCACCGTTGAGCTACGCGCCAGTGAGAGTAGGGTCGGAGGGGATCGAACCCACACCGTGCAGATTAAAAGTCTGCTGTGCTGCCTGTTACACCACGACCCCGTGATTGGTCGGGCGTATGCGTTTCAAGCGTGCGTGCATCGTTCAGCTCCTTGGTTGTTTGTTGTCAGTGGTAGTCCTGGGAATCGAACTCAGCGCGACCCGGTTATCAGCCGAGTATGGGCAACCAGCCCTCGACTACCTCGTCAAAGTCGGGCACCTCGGAGTCGAACCGAGAGCCTCCTGCTCCCAAAGCAGGCGTGCTTCCATCTGCACCTGTACCCGATGTTTTTAGTCAGTCAGAACGACAGGATTTGAACCTGCAATCTCCAGGCCCCCGACCTGGCGCGATACCAGTTTTCGCCACGTTCTGATTCATCAAGTTGTCAGTAGCCCGTATGGGAATCGAACCCATCTCGCCGCCTTGAAAGGGCGGTATCCTTCGCCGATAGACGAACGGGCCGTGTTGTGTGTGCTCAATGAACGCCAAGTGGGCTGGGAGGCGCTCGAATCCTCGTCTGCGGCTCTTCAGACCGCCGCTATACCGTCTCAGCTACCAGCCCGATTTGTTTCGATGTGGACACGAAAAAACCCGGTGTCGTTTGTGACACCGGGTTTGGTTATTCCCATTGGTTTAGACCGAGTGTCACAAGCGCGAACGTGGCGTGGGCAGCGTATTCGCCGGTTGATTGGCGCAACTACCTTTGCCTGTTCGTTCGGATATGAAACTCGACGCTAAAACCATCATCTTCGTTACCCTTGTTCCTCGGCGACCGTGTTTGGTCGTGTGTCTGACAAGTAAGACGGCACGTGTCCTGAAAGGTTCACGGAAAAGTGCGTTCGCATTTGGCGACTTGATACTTGATGCGCATCCACGGTGATTTATTTCCGCTATCACCAGGAAATATCTCGCGCCGTACTCCGCTCATTCCAAAAACGCAATGCGTGGTCGATGCCTCGCTTCCTGTTGGCCATGCTGAGAGACATCGCACGACGACCCTGTCGTGGCACGGCTACGACCGTTCCTGAAATGTAAAAACCGAGCGTCGCGCGCACACCGAGAAAGCAAGCTTTATCGTTCAACGTCACAACGATATTCAGTTGAATGATGCGGAGCTAACGTCGGTGTTTTGCCAAAACGGTATCTACCGTTTTGCGCGGCAACATCGTGCGCGATACCGCTAAAACCCTGAAAAAAGTGCGATGACTTGCGACAACCGAATCTGGTGGTAAGATATGCTTAAACGCTGAGAAAAACGGGTTTTTCTGTGGGATTTTAGATTCTTTCGGGACGCAGAGGTCGCAAGTTCAAATCTTGTCGCCCCGACTGAATGACCCGGGTAACCCTGCGGTCCAATGTAGGATCTGCAAAACATGGCTTAACAATACGTTACAACGATCAGTCGTCGGAAGTGTTACCGACCCAGGTCAATGGGATTGGCCCCGAAGGGAGTCCTTGCCGTCCGACCTCTTTGATGCGAGCCATGCCTCCCGAAAACCCCGGGGGGCCGGGGCAGAGCCCCGATTCCTAGCTTTGCCCAGCGAATACTGACCTGCACCGCACTATCGAAAAAGGTTGACGGGCTAACCTCAGTCCTTGGCTACAACTCTGCCAGCAACTTCATGAGCACCGACTGTTCCAGCGGTTTGACTAAATGCGCATTGAACCCAGCCTCTTTGGACTTTTGACGGTCCTCTTCCTTGCCCCAGCCGGTTAGCGCTACAAGTACCATGTCCTGCCCCCAAGGCTGTTCCCGAATCTTCCGGGCAACTTCGTATCCGTTCAACTTCGGCAAGCCGATATCGAGGAACACTACTTCGGGTTGAAACTTCGCGGCCGCCTCCACGGCCTCAACGCCGTCGTAGGCGGTATGCGTCTCGTTGCCGGTACATTTCAGCAACATAGCGAGACTGATCGCCGAGTCCCGGTTGTCATCAACAACGAGAATGCGGCGGCCGGTCGTCATCGGCGGTGCGTCGGTGGTCGGCTCCGGCGGCGATTCGGGCGTCACCGCCAACACCGGCAGTCGTACCACGAACTCACTCCCGTGACCGAGACCGGCACTGGAGACCTCCACCGTGCCGTCGTGCATTTCCACCAGGCTCTTCACCAGCGTGAGACCAATGCCCAATCCGCTCACCGAACGCTCTAGCGACGTATCGACTTGGGTAAACATGTCGAAGATGCGGGGAAGCTGGTCGGCAGCAATTCCGATGCCGGTGTCCTGCACGCGGATGACCGCCCGCCCGTCTTCTTCCTCCACCGCAAGCGAAATGCGGCCGCCCTTGTCGGTGAACTTGCAGGCGTTGTTGAGCAGGTTGCCCAACACCTGGGTCAGCCGCGTCGGGTCGGCGTTCAGGTAGATCGGCTTCGGCGGCAGCGTGACGGTCAGGTCATGACCCATGCTCTTGTACATCGAACGGGCCGCTTCGACGGCGTGGTGGACGTGCGACGCCAGTTCGATCCGCCCCCGGCGGAGTTCGATCTTGCCCTGGTTGATGCGGCTCACGTCGAGCAAGTCGTCCACCAGTCGGACCATCTGGCCGACCTGACGCTCGATCATCGCCGACGCCGATCGGACGGTCTCCCCAGTGCCCTCGGAATGTCGCAGGACTTGCGCGGCGTTTCGGATCGGGGCGAGGGGGTTGCGAAGCTCGTGGGCGAGCATCGCCAGGAACTCGTCCTTGCGGCGGTTGGCCTCGGCTAGCTCGTCGGCCCGCTCCCGCATCGCGGAAACGTCTTCCACGGCGAGCAGGATCAACTCCGGGTGTTCCGAGTCCGGGGGGAACGGCCGGGCGTTGAGGAGCATGGTCTTCTGACCTAGGGCTGGGAACGAGTGCTCGACCTCGAAGTCGTGGACGGACTCGTTACGCGAGAGAACCTGATCCAGCAACGTCCGCAGGGCGGGAATGTCCCACTGGCCGTTGCCCAAGTCGTACACGAACTGATTTTCCGTCTCGTCCTTCGAGACGTGAAAAGAGTCGTAGAAGGAGCGGTTCGCCGTCTTTACCCGCAGGTCGCTGTCGAGGACCACGAACGGTTCCCGCAGGGTGGCGATGATGTCGTCGGCGTAGATGAGGGCTTTCGCCAAGGCCCGCTCTGTCTCCCGGCGTTTGGTGATGTCGCGGACGTTGCACTGGATGACGGCGTCCCCGTCTTCGCCGTACACGTTGCTGACGAACTCCACATTCATCAGCCGCCCCGCCTTAGTTTCCAGCGGCAAATCTTCGTACCGGATGTACCCATTCTCCTGGAGTTCCCGCATTGCCCCCTTGCTCGCCTCCGCGTCGTTGAACAGTCCGATTTGCCAGAGTTCTTTGCCCTTCAACTCGTTCTCCGAGTAACCCAACATTTCGGCGATGAACGGGTTGGCGTCGGTGATCGAGGCGGCGTGGGCGTCCAGGATCAGGATGCCGTCCTTGGCCGACTCGAATAGCCTTCGATAGCAGACCTCGGAAGCCTTTAAGTCGGTTTCCGCCCGCTTCCTCGCCGTGATGTCTTCGATGGCGAGCAAGATCGAGGGGCTCGGACCGCTCCCCTGGACGAGCCGGCGGGCGTTGAGCAGCATCGTCTTTTTGCCGATGGTCTCGAACTCGTGCTCCACCTCGAAATTTTCGACTTGGCTGGCCTGGGGCAAAACTTCCTCCAGGAGTCGGCGCAACTGGGGGATGTTCCACTGGCCGTTGCCGAGGTCGTACAGCGGGCGGCCGATCGTTTCCTCGGGCGCGACGCGGTAGGTCTGGAAGAATGAGTCGCTCGCCGACCGCACGCGCAGGTTCGCGTCCAGCACCAGGAGCGGTTCGCGGACCGTCGCCACGATGCTCTCGGTGTAGGCGTGGGCGCGCTTGAGGGCGTCCACGTCGACCAGCACCGCGACCACGCCGTCGATCCTGTTGTCCAGCGTCTTGTAAGGGCGGAGCCGCAGCGAATACCAGCGGCCGTCCTTGTCCCGGACTTCACGATCTTTGACGCTGACCGTGTCCAGCACCTCCGCGAGGAGTGACTCCAGGTCTGTTAGGTTGTCGAGGTTGAGCTTGAGATCGGTCAGCGGCCGGCCCTTGTCGGCGGGAACCAGGTTGAGAAGCTTCTCTGCCGCCGGCGTGAACCGCCGGACGCGGAGGTCCGGCCCGAGCATGATGATGGGCATCTGGACGCTACCGAGCAGGTTCACCAAGTCGTCGTTGATCCGGTTTGATTCCTGGTTGCGGTTGTTCAGCTCATCGTTGACGGTAGCCAGTTCCTCGTTGCTCGACTGGATCTCCTCCTTCGAGGTTTCCAGTTCTTCGTTCGTACTTTGCAGCTCCTCGTTCGCCGACTGGACCTCCTCGTTCGCCGACTGGAGTTCCTCGTTCGCGGCCTCCTGCTGCTCGATCACCGATTGCAGGTACTCGCGAGTCGCCGCCAACTCCTGCGTCAGGCGGGTGGTGTCGATGTCCGCTCCGGGCGGTTCGGGTGCCCTGGGCGCTGTCGCCACCCCGCGCGTCGATCCCGGCTCCTCGAACAGGATCAGAAAGCCGCCGTCGTTCGTCCCCTGCCCCTTGATCGGGATCACCTCAATGGCGACCTCGTGGTAGCCGCCATTCGACTTGACCTGCAAGCCCTCCTCGCGCACTGGGGCTTGCTCCTTACCGGCCTGCAACACGGCCGCGCGGACGGCGACGAGGAGTCCCTCGCGGAGCATCTTCAAGAGATTGAGGCTGGCCTTGCCCGGAGCCGGGGCCAGATACGCCCCGGTGTCGCCGCGGTATTGCAGGATTTCCAGGTCGGCCGACACGAGCACGCCCGGCGGCGCGAACTTGGCCGAGAGGACGCGGTCCGCTTCCCGGTGTAGGTCCGCGCCGTCGCTCGGCCGCGCCGCGCCGGGGACGAACGGAGACCGCGATGTCCCCCCGTGTTGCCGCGAGCCGCGTTGTAGCGAGAGGTGGCCGTGCCCCGGGCCGGAACCCGGCTTCTTGATGTAGATCTTGTGCTTGGCGTCCTGGGCGTCGAACAGGTCCCGGTAGGTGCCGATCGTCTCCGAGCCGCCCAGCCACAGGCAACCCGCCGGCTGGAGCGCGTAGTGCAGCGTCGGCATGATTTTCTTTTGCAGCACCGGCTCCAGGTAGATGAGCAGGTTCCGGCAACTGATGAGATCGACGCGGGAGAACGGCGGGTCGGCGAGCACGTTGTGCCGGGAGAAGACGCAGGCGTCGCGGATCGACTTCGCGATCCGGTAGCTGCCGTCCACCTCGGTGAAGAACCGTCTCAGCCGCTCCGCCGACACATCCTGCTCGATGTCCTTCGGGTAGACGCCGGCGCGGGCCTTCTCGATCCCCGCAGCGTTCAGGTCGCTGGCAAAGAGCTGGATCGGCACGGAACTGCCCGCGGCCTCGGCGGCCTCCGTGAACGCCATCGCCAGCGAGTACGCCTCCTGCCCGGTCGAGCAGCCGAGCGTCCAGAGCCGCACCGGGTCGTGCTTGGACCGGTCCTGGATCAGGCGGGGGAACACCTGGGTCTTGAGCGCCTCGAACGACTCCTTGTCGCGGAAGAAGCTGGTGACGCCGATCAGGATGTCCGAATAAAGGGCCTCGATTTCGGCCGGCGTCTGCCGCAGGCACTGCACGTACTCGGCCAGCGAGTCCAGCTTCCGGAAAACCATGCGGCGGGTGATGCGGCGGTAGAGGGTGTTGAACTTGTAGCCGGTAAAATCAACGCCGGTGCCGTGGCGGAGGATCTGCACGATTTGGTCAAGGTCCGGCTTGTTGCTCGTCTCCCCGACCTCGGCCTCCGGCACCACGTACGGGTGGTGGGCGATGCGGACGATCTCCCGCGCGATCCCGTCCGGGGGCAGCACGAAGTCCACGCACCCGGAGGCGATAGCGCTGTGCGGCATCCCCTCGTGCTGGGCCGTGGCGTCCTGTGCGAAGGTGATGCCGCCCTCGGCCTTGATTTCTTCCAGCCCGATGGTGCCGTCCGTGGCCGTCCCGGACAGGACCACGCCGATGGCCCGGTGCCGCTGCTCCGTGGCAAGCGCGCGGAAGAACTGATCGATCGGGTGGTGGGCGCCGCGGCCCTCACGCGGCAGGAGTTGCAACACCCCCTGGACGATTATTATGCTCCGGTCGGGTGGGATTACGTAGACGTTGTTCGGCTCGACCGTCGGCTCGTCGCGAACCTCTAGGACCGGCATCTTCGTGGCCCGTGACAGGATCTCCGCCAGGGCGCTGGGGTGCGACGGGGCCAGGTGCTGCACTAGGACGAACGCCATGCCGGTGTCGGCCGGGAGCGCCTTGAGCAATTGCGTGAACGCCTCCAGCCCGCCGGCCGAGGCACCGACCCCGACGACCGGGAACGACGCACCGCTGCCCGGCTCGTCGAGTTCAGGCACGACATCGTCGGCTTTCTCCGGCGATTCTGGAAGTTGATCGTCGTGGTTGGTATTCATGGCGAGTTCCCGGCTGCTCTCGTTTCACCACGCCAAGCCTTGACGAAAAGTAGACCAATTGACAGCATTGTAGCAGTGGGGGACAGTGATGAATAGATTGCCCACCATGTTGTCGCCGTTGTAAATCTGGAGGTGCTTTCCGTCTGACGAGAGGCTTTGTTGGCCGGACTCCCGCGGGGCCCTCTGTGTGGGCCGCCAATAAAGTGTGGCTGTGCCCGTCATCCTTGCGCCAGCAGCAGAACAAACGGCGTGAGCGACCCCGCAAACCAAGAGCAACTTTGTCATAACTTGATAGAGTTGCTCTTGGCGGCTGTTCGTTTTCACTCGAACCGATCGTTCGCTATTCAGCGGGAATGCCGGATCGTTCAGTTTCGATCCGGTGTGAGTGATGCCCATATGAACTCCGCGACTCCCGCTATCGAAAACCTGGCCCGGCGCTTGATCGCCCTCGAAGCTATGTGCGACGCGGGGTTTATCGCGGGAAGAAGCGAAGCCGTGCGAGTGTGTGAGAAGTTGCGCGTGCCGCTGGCGAAATTCCTCGGGAGCGACGGCTATCGCTCGCTGATGGCACGGGCGCTTGCAATTGCGAAGGCCGAAACCCCTTCACTCGTTTCGGTCAACAGGTGCGCGCCGAGTTTGCGGGCGAGCGTGACGGGAATCGCCTCATCGAAAAACAGCCAGAGATGGCCGCCGTTTCCGCGGCGCGATCGCTCCAGCGCCGCCGGCAGATCGAGTCGGCAGTACGTCTCCATGACCGCTCGCGCATCCTCTCGCCAGTTCTGTTTGTCCAGGTCAATTGCCAGGAAGAAGCACGTCGTCGCTCTTAAAGATCAGCCCGCGCGGCACGAGCAGGTAGCCTTCGGTTTCCCCCGTCGCTTGGACGACTTTCTCAACCGTGCCGATCTCGCACCGATGATGGTCGCAAGATGAGCAGGTCGCCGGTGCTGTGTCTGAGAAGCAGCGTCATGCGTAACGGCTTCAGCAGCAAGACGTTGCGTTGAGTTCCACGATAGGAAACCGGACAGAAAAAGTTCTAACGGTGTCTTGTCACCCCAACTTGTAAAACAAATGGCTGCAGCTATGCTTGAGGTCCATCATGAAGTTCAATTCGTGACCTGACTTCGATGCGGCTTGGGGAAGGCTTTGACACAACTCGCTGTAAACAAACGGCTTATTGAGTTCAAATCCTGTTGCCCGTCTCCTCGCCATTCCAAGTTGTGCCGACCGTGGCATAGCGGTTGGCTGGGCAGCAAGTGCTTGAGGTGACGATCGATGACCGAAGACACAACCCGTCCTGATGCCGATCAACCGGGGGGCGGCCCAAGTTCAAGCCGGCGTAAATTCTTGACCGGCGCGCTGACCCTTGGCGGCGTGGCATCCAGCCTGGCAGCGGCGACTGACGCCGCGGGGACAGAACCGGCCAAAGGAGGTGCCTTGGTGAACCCCAGGCTTTTCAGCTTCGTCGGCGGCAAAGCGGGTGGGTGGTCGGTCATCTCAGCCAAGGCGGTGTCGGGCGACCCTCTGCCCGCAGTAGATCGGGTGGACTTCGTGAGCGGTGCCGTCGCAGCGACACCCGAAGACGGAAAGTGGGTTCTCCGCGGCGTCACCAGCAACGACCGGTACGTCACCCGCGACGAGAAGGACTCGCTCGTCAAGAAGCAGGCCGCGCTCGGCCGCTCCGACTCCACTTTTGCGGCCCTGATACCGATCCGTAAGAGCGCGAAGTGGTGGGCCCTGACCCAGGACGAGCGCCGGGCGCTGTTCGAAGAGAAATCCAAGCACATCGCCATTGGGCTCAAATACCTGCCCGGCGTCGCTCGCCGGTTACACCACTGCCGGGACCTAAGCGAGGCCGAGCCGTTCGATTTCCTGACCCTGTTCGACTACGCCAAGAACGACGCGGAGGCATTCGACGATCTGGTGGCCGCACTCCGGGCGACGGAGGAGTGGAAGTTCGTTGAGCGCGAGGTCGATATTCGCCTGATGCGGGTGAGCTGACGCTGTAATAGCTCTGCTGAGTTGGGTCGTTACGCTCCAGTCCCCGCCTACAACAGCCGCAAAGCGGCCTCCCAGCCACGGATTCCAACGATAAAAAGTTCAATAGCCGTCTTGTCACCCCGACTTGACCGGGGTCGTTTTGAATGCGGTTTGCAAATTCGTAACCAGCCGCTTCATAATGACTTGCGTGTCAAATATCGTTGAAAGTGTTTCGCACAGTCGCCGCTTGGTCACATGAGGCCAGCGAACCTGATCGCGAAGGCGACCGTTGGTTGATCCCGACATGATTACGTGGAGAATCCTTGACTGTTCTGTGAGATTCGTCCATAATGCCTCCATATACAAGAATGTGGCGGTACAATGGACATCGGCAAATCGAAACAGACAGTTGCCTCGCATGCGATCGCTGCCTTTAAGCGACATGGTGGCCTGCTGCGCATGTCCGACGCCATTCGGGCGGGAGTCCATCGCGATACGCTCCGCGCGATGGTTGAACGCGGTGATCTCGAAAGAATCAGCCGGGGGCTGTATCGGCTAAGCGATGCGCCGTCGCTGACACACCCAGACCTGGCGACGGTGGCTGTTAAGGTTCCCGAGGGGGTCATTTGCCTCCTCTCAGCACTGGCATTCCACGAGCTGACGACACAGATCCCGCACGAGGTTTACCTGGCGATAAATCGCAACAGCGAGCCTCCGCGAATCGACTTTCCGCCGGTTCGTACGTTTCGCTTCAGCGGTGAAGCGTTCACGGAAGGAATCGAGATGCACAATGATGACTCCGTGACGCTGCGGGTGTACTCGCGAGAAAAGACGATTGCTGATTGTTTCAAGTTCCGGAATAAAGTCGGTCTGGACGCCTGTGTCGAGGCACTCAGGCGATATCGAGAGACGCGAGGATTCAATGCCGATGCGCTGCTTCATTACGCGGGAATCTGCCGTGTGAAGCAGGTCCTGCGTCCGTACATTGAGGCGATTCTATGACGCAGCGGAAGATTACAAACCTCCCCGCGTCGATACGGCAACGACTGCTCCAGGTCGCTCGCGCTGCCCGAAGACCGTTTCAAGAGATTCTCCAGTATTACGCCATGGAGCGATTTCTGTTTCGGCTCAGCGTCTCGCCACACGCCGACAAATTTATCCTCAAGGGTGCGCTGATGTTGAATGCCTGGGGGGCTTCTGCGTCCCGTCCGACGCGAGACATCGACCTGCTTGGTCACTTGCCGAATCAGATTGAACCGCTCGTTGAAATCATCCGCGAGGTCTGTCGTCATGAGGTCGAACCGGATGCCCTGATCTTCGATGCTGCCAGTGCCGCTGGAATCGTGATCAAGGAGGATGCAGACTACGAAGGAGTTCGTGTTACGTTTCGAGGCTCACTGCAGAACATGCCGATCCCCATGCAGATTGACATCGGTTTTGGCGACGTCATCTTCCCCGAGGCAACG
>DATKDU010000006.1:0-8397 GCA_035512595.1 Pirellulaceae bacterium | reverse complement strand
GCGAGAAAATGATCACCCCCACTCCGAGGCACAATACGAACAGCAAACCGACCGGAATCGCCGCCGCCAGCAGGATGGGCCACAGCGGCGGCCGACGTGGCGGCGCCAGCGGGATCTTGCTTGTGGGCATTGAGGGCTGCCACTGCGGCGCTGCGGGGGACATGGATGCGGGCGGCGCAAGTGATGCCGCGGCGGCCGGCGGCACTGGCGACAGGAGCGTTAGCGGTGCAAGGGGCGCGGATGCGGGCGATGTCACTACAGGTGGAGGAGCTGCGGCCGGCGCTGCGACCGGGGCGGGAGCCGGCGTGGTCGCGGCGGCTGCCGCGGGAGCATTGGCTTGCGCCAGCGCATACTGCGATTCAGCGTGCGTCAGAAGCTGCATCCAGTAGCGTGCCAGATCGTCGATCGCTTGTTCGCCGCGGCCATCGAGCAAAGCCTCCTGGTAGCGGTCGTACCACTGCTCCAGCCGCAGATACCCCTTCTTTCCCGTCGCCGCCGCGGACACATCGACAAAGAAGCAATAGCTCAGCTCGTCGTAGCGGGGGAGAACCTTAGCGCCGAGTTGCCCCAGGCGGCCGAGGACCGATGTGGCAAAGTCGTTCCGCGAGAGCATGGGAATGCTCCATAAATCTGCATCGCTGCCCGATTTCACCTTAATTTACCCGGCCGGCGGGGGAGTAAACTATCGCCCTATTCGCCGCAAACGCGAGATTCTTGCCAGGCGCCGCCCGCGACATGGTTTTTTCGACTGGTACGGCAGGAATGTGGTGGCCAGCGCGGATGCCTCGCCGGCTTCCTAAAGCCGCAGGGCGTAAATGACGCTGCCGGTGGAATAGAGGCTGCCTCCGGGAAAGATGGCCAGGGCGTTGGCGTCCACCACCGACCGCAGATCCCCCGATCCCTTCCAGGACAGGGGCGATATCCGCGGCGATCCGTCGGCTGCTTCTTCCAGCCGGCTCGGCCAGTAGGTCGCCCGGTCGCCGCGCTGCCGATGCTCTTTGGTCAGCGTGGCCTGCAGCGGCTCGCGCACACAGTCGCGCTGGCCGGCGAGCGCCAGGAGTGCCGGCCGGACGAACAGCTCGAAGCAGACCAGGCTGCTGACCGGATTGCCGGGGAGGCCGAACACGAGCCGGGTTTGTCCCTCGCGCTGGCACGTGCCGAACCACAGCGGCTTGCCGGGCTTGAGGTTGACCTTGTGGAACACTTCGCGAACGCCGCACTCCGAGAGCACCTGCGGCACCAGATCGAGCACGCCGGCCGAAACGCCGCCGGAGAGGATCAGCACATTCGCGTCAAGCCCCTGATCGATCTTGGCCCGCAGATCGGCCGCGTCGTCGCGAGCGATTCCCAGATCGACGGGGACTGCGCCGGCATCTCTGGCCAGCGCCAGCAGCATGGGGCCATTGGAATTGCGGATTTGTCCCGGGCCAGGCGTTTGGTCCGCCGGCACCAGTTCATTCCCCGTGGCGAGAATGGCCGCCGTCGGCTGAAGGACCTGCACGGTCGTGCGGCCGACCTCCGCCAAGAGGCCGATCTCGACCGGCCGCAGCCGCCGGTGCAAGTCGGCAGCCAGAACTTCGTCGCCGCGCCGCATCGACGCTCCACGGCGGACGATGTTCTGGCCCGATTTCACTGGCGCTTCGAGAATCCGGACACGGGCTTCCGAGCCGCTGCTGACAGTTGTTGTCTTCTCCACCATTACGACGGCATCGGCACCCTTCGGAATCGGTGCTCCCGTCATGATCCGCGTCGCCGTCCCCGGCTCGACGACCCGCGTCGGCACCTGGCCGGCAGTGACTTCCTCGATCACCCGTAGCTCCGTCGGCGAGGAAGTGACCGACGCGGCAATCAGGGCGTACCCATCGACGATCGACTTGTCGTGCGGCGGAGAATCGACGTCGCTGGCGACGTTTTCATCGAGCGCCAGGCCCAACGCATCCGCAAGCGGCACCTCCCGCGGCGGGGGAGTTTCCACCTCCGCGAGTACCTGCGCCAGGGCTTCTTCGACGCTGAGCATCGGCAATTCTCCACGTAGAACGGAATTCATTCCGTTCCCTCGGGCAAGGAACGGAATGAATTCCGTTCTACATGGCGAGAAAATTCCGCAGCATCGCGTGCCCGTGCTCGGTGAGAAAACTCTCCGGATGAAACTGCACGCCGACCAGCGGCAATCGCTTGTGGCGGATTGCCATGATCTCCTTGGTGCCGTCGTCGGCATCGGCGGTCGCGGAAACGATAAAGTCACCGTTGAGCGTATCGGGGCGAATCACCAGGCTGTGGTAGCGCGTGGCCGTCAGCGGCGAGGGAAGCCCCTTGAAGATTCCCTGAGCGTCGTGCGTGATCTGGTCGGTCTTGCCGTGCATCAGCCGCTTGGCCCGCACGATGATGCCGCCGGTCGCCTGGCCGATCGACTGATGCCCCAGGCAGACGCCGAGGATCGGCACTTCGTTCATGAACCGCTCAATGACCGGCACCGAAATGCCGGCTTCGCTGGGCGTACAAGGCCCCGGCGAGACGATGATGTGCGTCGGCTGTTTGGCCGCGATCTCATCGAGCGTGATCTGGTCGTTGCGATGGACCTCGATGTCGAGCGCAGGATCGATCTCCCCCAGCCGCTGGACGAGGTTGTAGGTGAAGGAATCGTAGTTGTCGATGAGCAGGATCACGGTGAGTGGTGAGTGGTGAGTGGTGAGGTGCTGGCAGGAATACTTACCACTCACCAATAACCACTCACCTCTCCTCCAAGTGAATCTCCGGAATCAAATCCGGTACAATCTCGACGTTTGGAAACTCATCCGGGCTGTCGAGAATTCCCTGGCAGCAAGCGGTCAACTCCGCGAGCAGCTTTTCCAAATCGACGCCCAGGTGAAACGGCCGGTAGTCGTTGAGGTACGTCTGGCACCCATGGTACAGTTTTTTCGCCCCGCGGGTGTTGCCGTTGCCGAAGTGGTGCAGGCAGACGGCGACCTGGATCAGCCCCTGGTAGTAGCGGCGATCGGGGCCGGAATAGTCCTGCCACAGATCCTCCCACACCTCGTGCGCTTCGTAGAAGTCGCAGACGTTGAAGTGCTCGATGCCGGCCAGATACCGGGGATCGTAGTCGGGCATGGCGAGCGGGGGGCGTGAGCCCCCTGATGGCGCCTCGAATCAATGAGCGGGCAATCAGGGGGCTTACGCCCCCCGCTCGCCGTTTTTTAATCCCGCATCGACATCAGCACCCGGATGATGTACCACAGCAGCATCGTCACCGAGGCAAACAGGGCCAGGGCGGCTGCCACGTGCTGGTTGGTCCGGTAGTGCTGCATCACGTTCGACGTGTCGTACAGGATGTAGCCGGCCGCCAGGCCGATCATCGCCGCGCCAAACCAGACGCCGAGCGCGAAGTTGAAAAGGATGGCGGCGACCACCGTTCCCATCGCCACCAGGCCCGCCAGCCACAGGTACTTGCCCAAGCCGGAGAAATCCGCCTTGGTGATGAAGACGAATGCCGTCAGCCCGCCGAAGACCATTGCCGTCAAAATGCCGGCGGTCGGCAGGATCATCGGGTCGATCATCCGCGCCAGGTACAAGAGCGGCACAAACACCAGCGCCTCGGCGACAGTATAGAGTCCCAGGCCGGCGTACTGCATGGCCGGCGAGGCGTCGTTGTGAGCCCAATAATTGGCGATCCAGTTGGCCCCCATCAGCATGCCGATCACGATCAGCCAGCCGTACGGGCTCATCAGGACCGAGCCGACCGTGGCGTCCAGTACTGCCGCCGGCGTGAGCGCGAAGACCGCGGTCAGAATGCCGGCGAAGGCCGCCAGCGCGCCGAACAAATGGAGATACGTCCGGCGGATGAATGCCGTCCGCTCCGATTCCTCGGCAAAGGCGGCCGGAATGGCGAGGGCTTCCATGTTGGGAGCGGCATACGGATTGTTGTAGTCGTATTGGCTCATGACGGTACTCCGTAGGACAGGTTTTCGACCTGTCCAGAAACACTGAATCGGGACAGGTTGAAAACCTGTCCTACAGTCCGCAGAATCGCATACAACTCTACGGCATCCCGCCGCCAGCGTCAAGCGCGCCGCATCGCTTCCGCCCGCCTCAACCGCGACAATCGGTCCCGCCGCAACTGATTGCCCGCTTGGCGCTTACCGCCAAAGCCGTGTTGCCGCCCGCGGCGGCAAGGGGTAGCATGACCGAGACGGGCGCTTCAAGTGCGCGCCCCGCAGCCGTTGGCCGCAAAGGTTGTCTCACCCGACGATGGAAACAGGTGAACTATGCCTCGCTTTTGGATGACAGTCGTCTTGCTCGCCGGGTTCGCAGTCGCGGGGTGTAATTCGACAACCAAGACGACGCCTGCCCCCAAGGACGAGGAAACGAAATCTGCCGACAGTGGAAAGGCCGAGAACGGCAACGGCGAGAATGAGAAGGAAGAGGAACAGATCGCATTCAAGCTCGGGGACATGATCGAGCCGTTTACCCCGCCGCCGCTAGAGGAGTTGGAAAGACAAGTCGAGTGGAAAGAGATGCCGGTGCTTGATTCGATGGAGTTGCTTCGCGAGAAGCAGGCCAACGAAACGCCGCTGGCAAGTGTTAAGGAAGCACTTCAGATCAAGAATGAAACGCCGCAGACCAACGAAAAGATTCTCAGCGGCTTGGGACGATTGCCGGCAGATCCCACAGAGGTCAATTGGGAAGCGGCCATGCACCGGCATGCATTCGGGGACGTGAATAGCACCAATCCGCTGCTCATCAGTTCGGTTGTCGAGTTCGACGTACAAGGGCTCATCGGTTTTGGGCTGTTTGGCTTTGACTGGACCTTTCGCAATTTCGCATCTAAGGATTCGGTTGTTTCCTGGCACGCCAGCAAGGACGGCATGTATGACAAGGTCGTGATGCGCGATGACTCGACGTGGTCCGACGGCGCACCAATCACGGCTCACGACATTGCTTACAGTTTTCAGGTCATCCTGACCCGTGCAGTTCCCGTGCCCGCCGTCCGCCAAGGCACCAATCAGCTCAAGTGGGTGGAGGCGTATGACGACCACACGGTCGTCTTCTTCCACAAGGAGTCGCTGGCCACAAACGTGATGAACATCAATTTCCCGATCATACCCAAGCACGTGTATGAAGAGTCGTTGCCTGCCGACCCGACGATGACCCGCAATCCAAAGCACGTTGCGTTGGAGGACAATCCGGTGGTCGGGGGCGCCTACACAATCAAGTCGCGCAATCGTGGCAACGACATCGTGCTTGAGCGACGCGAAAGCTACTATATGCACGAAGGGAAGCAGGTTCGCGACAAGCCTCATTTCAAGACGGTCCGCTTCCGAATTCAGAGCGATCCGTCCACATCGCTGCTAGCCGTCAAGGCAGGTGACATCGACGAAATGGAAATCACGCCGGAGCAGTGGCAGACGCAGACGGGAGAGGCGGAATTCTACAAGCACAACACCAAGGCCTATGCGACGGAATGGACCAGCTTCCACTTCTTGTGGAATTGCAAAAGCCCGCTGTTTTCCGATCAGCGCGTTCGCGAGGCCATGTCGTATGCTTTCGACCATCGCGAGTTGCTCGATACGCTGCTGTTTGGCTTGTGCGAGCCGTGTACAGGTACGTTCCATCCTACCTCGCGCTGGGCACCGAAGACTCCGCCCAAGCCCTACGAGCAGGACCTGGACAAGGCGGAGGATCTCCTCGACGAGGCAGGCTGGGTTGACAGCAACCGCGACGGCATTCGCGACAAGATGGTGGATGGCAAGAGGATTGAGTTCCGCTTCACCGTAATCACCAACAATCGCAAGGATCGCATCGATATCTGCCAGTTGCTGGCCCAGTCCTTGGACAAGATCGGCATCAAGTGCAACGTGGCCGCGATGGAGTTTCCGGTTGTCATCGAGAAGCTCCAGAAGCACGACTTTCAGGCGGCGTTCGGCGGCTGGGGAAGCGGCACTGACCCCGATACGTCCGAAAACATCTACGGCACCGGGCAAAACCGCAACTACGGCTACTATTCCAATCCGGAAGTGGACAAGCTGTTTATCGAGGGACGCCGGGAGCTAGATCCCCAGAAGCGCGAGGCGATCTACGCGAAGATTCACACGATCCTGTGGGAAGAACAGCCTTATACCTGGCTCTTTTACCGCAATGCGTTTTACGCGTTCAATCGCTCGCTCCGCGGCTACATGTTTAGCCCTCGCGGACCGTACCATTATGGCCCGGGCTTCAGCAGCATCTACAAGCCCGTGGAACAGCCGTGAGCCGATTCAGTGGTCTGATCGACACTGCTTGCCAGGAGCGCATGATCGCCATTCATGACTGCCTACCTCATTCGCCGGCTTTTTCTAGCGGCCTTCACGCTGCTGGTGTTCACGGCACTGATGTACGCGCTGATCCGCAACATCCCGGGAACGCCGCTGACCCTTCTCGGGGCCGAAGATCCCAGCCGCAAGATCAATGCGAAGGATCTGGAACTTCTCAACAAGGCGTACGGCCTCGATAAGCCGTGGTATGCGGCTTATTGGGACTGGCTGGGACAACTCGGGCGTGGCGACCTAGGGACGTCGTTTCGGTTCCGCAAGCCGGTCATCGGGTTGATCCTGGAGCGGATTGGAGCGACGCTCCTCTTGTCCGTTCCGTCATTTGTCATCACGTATGTCGTCTCGATTCCGATCGGGCTTTACGCCACCCGTCGCAGCGGCAAACTTGACGAACGGATCGTGGGCGTCCTGTTTTACATGCTCTATTCGCTGCCGACGTATGTGGCCGGGTTGTGGCTGCTCTACATTTTCTACTTGCGGCTCCAGGGAACAATCTTCCAACTGGAACCGGGAATGGTGAGCGATGATTATGCCGGACTTTCACCAGCCGGGAAGCTGATGGACCTCGGACGCCACCTGATCCTGCCGCTGATCTGCTTCAGCTACGGCGCCTTGGCCTACGACACGCGCTTCATCAAGGCAAACATGGAGGAGGCGATCCGTCAGGACTACGTGCGCACAGCAAGGGCAAAGGGAGTCGATCCGCGCACCGTACTGTGGCTGCACGCCTTTCGAAACACGCTGATTCCATTTGTAACCATCATCGGCTTGACGTTGCCGTCGCTGATAAGTGGAGCGGTGATCCTGGAGCAGATTTTCAACTGGCCAGGAATCGGCAAGTTGTTCTACGAGTCCATGACCTACAACGACTACCCCTTGATCATGGGCCTGACATTCATGTTTGCGGTCGCTACGGTGTTCTCGCAACTGCTGGCGGATATCCTTTACGCCTTCGTCGACCCCCGCATCACGTACAAGTAGCGCATGTCCGCCGAAGCTACCGTTCCCGCCGCCATCGCCGCAAAACCAGTGTCGCCGCAGCGTCTGTCCCGCGCCTATTGGAGCGAGGTGTGGCACAGATTCCGTCACAAATTCATGCCGATGCTGGCCTTGAGCTACGTTGCCTTTCTCGGCATTGTGGCGCTGCTCTCACCTGCGATCGCTGGGACGAAGCCCATTGTCTGTTACTACAAGGGTCGGGTTTACTTTCCGGCATTGGGCTACTTCCGCGACGCGTGGGAGAATCCGATCTTTACAACCGACCGGTTTCGCAACAACTACTACAACAACCTCCCGAAGAAAGATCCCCATAGCTGGGCCATATGGCCATTGGTGTTTCAGGATCCCGATGAGCGGCTCCGCAAAGGGGACCGCGAAGGTTATCCAGAAGGGCCGATCGGCGACAAAGGCCGACCCAATTCCTACAACCTGATGGGCACGACGACCAAAGGCGTGGACGTCTTTGCGCATCTGGTCCACGGCACGCGACTGGCGCTGCTCGTCGGGTTTGTATCCATGGGAATCGCAGCGGCTATCGGCATAACCCTTGGTGCCTTGGCGGGCTATTTCGGCGGCGTGGCCGATATCTTTCTCAGCCGATTGATTGAAATCGTGATGTGCATTCCTACGTTGATCCTGATATTGGCTTTGATTGCCGTGCTGGAGCGTCCAACCGTCTGGCACACCATGGTGGTGCTGGGGTTGGTGGGTTGGACGGGGATTGCCCGTCTGACGAGAGCTGAGTTTCTCAAACTTAAATCGCTCGACTACGTTGCTGCCGCCCGCGCGATGGGGGCTAGTCACGGCCGCATCATCTTTCGGCACATCCTGCCCAACGCTTTGGCTCCGGTCTTGGTCCCAATCACGTTTGGCATTGCTTCGGCGATCCTCATCGAAAACGCGCTGCGGTTTCTGGGACTGGGGGATCTCAGCGGTGCAAGCTGGGGCAACATTCTTAACGAAGGGCGTCAGAATCTGAAGCTGTGGTGGCTCATCGTTTTTCCCGGCGCCGCCATCTTCCTCACCGTCATGGCCTACAACCTCATCGGCGAAGGGCTTCAGGAAGCGACCGATCCGCGGCTGCGGGAGGGGG
>DATKDU010000005.1:0-19026 GCA_035512595.1 Pirellulaceae bacterium | reverse complement strand
CAGGCGTTCCGCATCGTCAGTGCCAAAGATTACTTCGGAATGCCGCTGGTCAGTGGAACCTACGACGGCCAGCCGGTGCGGCTCCCGATGAAGCCCATCCAGGGTCCGCCACCGGTGGGAATGCCGGACGTGACGCTGCCGGTGACGGAGCCGCAGTTCGGGGCGTTTGTCGTTCTGCCGCAAAAGGGGCGTTAAGGCAGTCATGACCACCGCGTCGTAATCTTCTTGGCCTGCGTCCAAAAGCCGATCGAGCTTTTGCCGGTGATGTCGCCGGCGCCGAAGCGCGAATCGTTCCAGCCGCCGAAACCGAACGGCTCCCGCGGCACCGGCACGCCCACGTTGACGCCGATCATCCCGGCGCTGGCCCGCTCGGCAAAATCGCGGGCCGCCTGACCGTCGCGCGTATAGATCGCCGCCGCGTTGCCGAACGGCGAGCCGTTTTCGATCGCCACGGCTTCGGCCACGTCACGAGCGCGGATGATCGCCAGCACCGGGCCAAACACCTCTTCGCGGGCGATGGGCATGTCCGGCCGGACGCCGTCGATCACCGTCGGGCCGACGTAAAAGCCCCCTTCGCAGCCGCGAACGCTGGCGCCGCGGCCATCGACGAGCACCTTCGCGCCCGCTGCCTCGGCCTGCGTGATGTACCCCTCGATGCGCATTTTCGCCTCCCGCGAAATGACGGCGCCGATCGCCTGGCCGGGGACCAGCCAACGGGCCTGCTCGCACACGGCGTCAATGATCGGATCGACGTTTCCCACCGCCAACAGCGTCGCCGCCGCCATGCACCGCTGCCCCGCACAACCGGCCACCGAGGCCATGACGTTCTCCGCCGTCGGCGCAACGTCAGCATCCGGCAGCACCACGAGATGGTTCTTCGCCCCGCCGAGGGCCAGGCACCGCTTGAGCTTGCTCGTGGCACGCAAGTAGACCTGCCTGGCGATCGGCGTCGATCCGACAACCGTGACTGCCGCGATGTCGGGATGATCGCAAATGGCTTCCACCACCGCCCGCTGACCGTGGACGACGCTGAACACTCCCGGCGGAAGACCCGCCTCCGCCAAGAGCATGGCCGTGCGCTGCGCCGTCAGCGGCACCTTCTCCGACGGCTTGAGCACCAGGCAGTTTCCCAGGCACACGGCGATCGGCACCGTCCAGTGCGGCACCATGCACGGAAAGTTGAACGGCGTGATCGACGCCACCACCCCCAGCGGCACGTATTGCACGCGGCAATCAATCCCGGGGCTCACCTCCAGCACCTCGCCGGCGGCGATCTGGGGCAGCGAGCAAGCAAACTCCGTGACTTCCATCGCCTTGGCGACTTCCGCCCGCCCCTCCTCCAGCGTCTTGCCGTTCTCTTCGTGGATCAGCGTCGCCAGCTCTTGGCGATTCCGCTCCAGCAGCGCCCGGTACGCATAGAACACCTGCGACCGCTCCTTGATCGTCCGCGCCGACCAGGCTGGAAAGGCGCGCTTCGCCGCGACGACTGCTGCGTCTATCTCCGCGCCGCTGGAAAGCGGCACTCGCGACAGCAGGGAACCATCCAGCGGCGAGACCACCTCCGCATGCGCGCCGTCAAACGGCACGGGCTGACCGGCAATCTGATTTTGGACGGCAGGATACTTCACGGAACGGTTCCTCGCTCGTTGTCCGATGAGCGGTCGCGCTGACCAGCCTATCGGCGCCTTTTGCTCGACGCAACCAACACGCTTGCAAGTGTCCGGCGGAACCGGAAAATGGCCACTGCCCTAGCCAGCGCTCCGACCTCTTGGCCTGTCTCGTCCATGCCCAACGACACCGCCTTTCAACTCTCCGCCTCCAACCTCCGCTTCGGCACCGGCATTATTCGCGAGGTCGGCCAGGATCTGCGAGACCTGCAGGCCAGGCGGGTATTGCTGGTCATCGATCCGGCCCTCGTCGAATTGCCGACCGGACAGACGGTCCTCGCTTCGCTCAAGGAGGCGCTGATCGACTTCGAACTGTTTTGCGGCGTGGCGGTCGAACCGACCGACGCCACTTTTCGCACGGCCATCGACGTGGCGACGCAGGGACAGTTCGATGCCTTCTTGGCCGTCGGCGGCGGCAGTGCGATTGACACGGCCAAGGCCGCGAACCTGTATTCGACCTGGCCGGCCGACTTCCTCGACTACGTCAACGCACCGATCGGCAAGGGGCTGCCGGTCCCCGCGCCGCTGAGGCCGCTGATCGCCATCCCCACGACGGCCGGCACCGGCAGCGAAACGACCGGCGTGGCCATCTTCGACTTTCTGGAGAAGAAGGCGAAAACCGGCATCGCCCATCGCTACCTGCGGCCGACCCTCGGAATCTGCGATCCGGACAACACCCGCACGCTGCCGCCGGCAGTCGCCGCGGCGACGGGACTCGATGTTCTAAGCCACGCCCTCGAATCGTACACGGCGATTGCCTACACCTCCCGCCCCCGTCCGGCCCGGCCGCTGGAGCGTCCCGCCTATCAGGGGTCGAATCCGATCAGCGACCTGTGGGCCATTCGGGCTTTGGAGATGGTCAACGAATCGCTGATTCGTGCTGTGCGCGATCCGTCCGACGACGAAGCCCGCGCCGCCATGATGCTCGCCGCCGCAATTGCCGGCATTGGCTTCGGCAATGCGGGGGTCCATCTGCCGCACGGCATGTCGTACCCGATTGCCGGAGGCGTGCGCGACTTTCGCCCGCGCGGCTACGCGGTCGATCATCCGCTCATTCCGCACGGCATCTCCGTGATCCTCACGACGGCTGCCGTCGTACGGTTCACCGCGCCGGCTTCGCCCGAGCGCCACCTGCGTGCGGCTGCGGCACTGGGGGCGGATACACGAGGCGCAAGTGCCGACGATGCGGGAATGATCCTGGCCGAGCGCGTGATCCACTTCATGCGAGCCCTGGAGATGCCCAACGGCCTGTCGGCCGTGGGCTACACCGAGAAGGACATCCCAGCCCTCGTCGCCGGCACATTGCCGCAGCACCGGGTGACGAAGCTGTCGCCGATCCCGGCAGGGGAAGAGGAATTGTCGAGGTTGTTCCACGAGTCTCTATACATTTGGTGACCATCTGGCATCCCCCGCGAAAACCGCGCGACCCGTAGCTGGAGTTGTCGCCAGAGCTTCAGGAATTCGCCTGAATCCTCTCGGGTGAAGTGATAAGCGAATCGAGCATTTACACCGGTTTATATGTCGCCCTTAACTCTTTATCAGCTCATGCTTTGCGATTTCGACCCTTTTTTTCTTTAATAAGTGCCGCTCCGCTGCAGTCCGTGGCGAACTGTGAACGTATGTTCCAATGCGCCAACGACTTGCACTCACGCCGGCGTCTTGGGCACTGCCGCGGGCGATTAGCGCCGATCAGCGCACAATTGGCTAATGCGCCTGATCGCCAGGCGTCGCTCCCAAGCCTTCGTCTACCGGATTTTCAAAGACCAACAGCGCGCAGCAGCGACCGGCCGAAATGGCAGGCCGCCGGAAGGGTGGCTGCAAATGCTGTGCCACACATGTATACATCTGGCCATAACTAACACTCTGCCGGCAATGGCGTGCTCTACGAATGATGGTTATGTCGAGCCAGGAAGATGATAAAGGGAACACGGATGGGCTAGTCGCTTGTCATTCGGCCCCGGCGGCAACGAACCGACCAGAGTTCGGAACCGAGAGTCAGTGGTGAACAAGTTGGCAGACTGCCCCCCGGGGCGTGTCAAATGCCCAGATAGGGCTCTCGCGGGCGAGCGGAGCACCGTGCGTAGCAAGCGCACGTCGTTCGCACTAACATCGGGGGCGTGAATGACGTTCGACCGATCCCGACTCCTGAGGAAACGAGACCATGCGAGCCATTTTGTTTTCGGCTGCCGCAGCCCTGGCGGGTGCGGCACTGGTGGGTATTGTCGCTTCCGCTTCGACGGCGGCGCCGGAAAAGGAAAACGAAAAAGTCCTGCGGCACATCGTCATGTACCAGTTTAAGCCCGCCACGACCAAAGAGCAGGTTCAGGAGGTCATCGACGCCTTTGCCGGACTGCCGAAGAAAATCGACGCGATCGTCGGCTTCGAGCACGGGGCGAATGTGAGCCACGAAGGGAAGTCGGAGGGGTTCACGCACGTGTTCGTCGTCACGTTCCAGGACGAGGCGGGGCGGGAGACGTACCTCAAGCACCCGGCACACGACGAGTACGTGAAAGTGGTCCGCGACAAGCGGGAGAAGGTGGTCGTGTTTGACTACTGGGCGGCGCGGTAAGCGATCCGGCCGCGGTTTGGTTGACCGCGGCGCTTCCTCCCAACTAACCTATCTGCTGTGGCTGAATATCCGCGGCACAGGAGATCGTGATGCAGATGCCCGCACAGGCCGATCCGGCGAAGACGCACGTCGCCAAGGAGTGGAAGCACGACTCGCCCCTCATCGCGTGCCGCTTCGATCCCGCGGGCAAATGGATTTTTGCCGGCGCCCAGGACGGCCGCGTCTGGCGGTTCGATGCGGAGAGCGGGAGCAAGACCGAGTTGGCGGGACACGAAAGCTGGGTGCGGGCGATGGCCTTCTCGGCCGACGGCCAGTCGCTGATCACCGGCGGCTATGACGGGCGGTTGATCTGGTGGCCCGTTGCCGCAGAGAAGCCAGCGCCGGCTCGGACCATCGAAGCTCATCAGGGTTGGATTCGCGCCCTGGCGGTCAGTCCCAGCGGCGAGCTGCTGGCCTCCGTCGGCAATGACCTGGTGGTCAGGATTTGGAAGATTGCCGACGGCTCGCTGGTGAAGGAGCTCAGCGGCCATCCGCGCCACATCTACGGCGTGGCGTTTCATCCGGACGGAAAGCGCCTCGCCACCGGCGATCTGATGGCCAACGTGATCGAGTGGGACCTGGAGGCGGGGAAAGAAACGCGGCGGTTCACGATTCCCGTGCTGTCCAAGTACGACGAGACGTTCAAGGCCGACATCGGCGGCACGCGCGGGCTGGCTTTTAATGCCGACGGGACGCAACTGGCGGCCAGCGGGATCACGAACGTGAGCAATGCGTTTGCGGGGATCGGCAACGTGTGCGTGGTGGTCGTGAATTGGGCCGATGGGAAAGAGGTCGTGCAATACGCAAGTAAAGCGAACGTGCAAGGCGTCGCCTGGAACGTGGCGTTTCATCCGCAGGGTTTCGTGGTGGCCGGCGGCGGCGGGCGCGGCGGCGGCTTTTTGTTCTTTTGGAAGGGAACGGAGAAGAACGAGTTTCAGGCGTTCAAGCTTCCCAATGTTCCTCGCGATATGTCCCTGTCGCCGGACCTGCTGCACATCGCGACGCCCCACTTCGACAATCACCTGCGCGTCAGCCGGCTGGCGGACAAGCGGTAAGCGACCGGCACCAAGAGCAAGGAACGGGAACGATGGGAGAGGCCAAAAGCGTTCGCTACTTCATGGACATCATCGCGCCGGGAGAGCGCGAGCGAGTGCTGGTGCAGTTTGCGACGACCATTCCGCTCCAGCCGATCCACGTCGGCGACATCCTGCACAGTCAGAGCATGCTCGACGCGGCCGACTCGCTGGCCTGGCTCCGCGTCGTCGGCATTGTCCACCGCATCTGGGATTTGACCGAGCATATCAGCCACCTGACGACGGTTTACACGGCCGCCGTCAGCGAGCGGGAGGCACTGGGATTCCTCAGTGACGAGGCGTTTGCCGCCGCCCCAACCGAGCCAGCGGCGGAGGAAGAGATTGTGCCGCTGGAAGCGTACGTGATGGAAGAGGTGTCGCCCGAAGACCTGAAGCCGGAGTCTTGAGCAGTAGGTCCCGTCTGCCGGACGGGACCTCTACGGGCAAGGACGCTGCGCCGTTCAACGTCCGCCTCGGCACGGTGGACCTACTTGTTGAGGATCAGCTTTCCCTGCCGCGTGCAGCGGAGGCGATAGATCTCGTCGCCATGCTTGATCAGGATCTCGCGGCGCTGGCCAAACAGCTCCTCGGAATACCACAGCTCCTTGGGCGCGGCGACCGGCGGCGGCTGGATGGCAATGGCGTCGGGCTGCGTCGCGGCGGAGAGGTCAGCTTCGGGAATCATGTCGTGCGCCCTCGAAAAACGTCCCGCCGCCGCGACCTGGGGTGATGAGACGCGGCGGCGGAAACGCGGGGTCAGTCCGGGCAACTACTTCGCCGCGGCTTTCTCCAGCAGCCGGTGCTGTGAAAACTCCATTCGCACGGTCTTGTGAACATCCTTGCCGGCAGTCACCGAATCGTGCGTCAGCGGCAGGTCGAACGCGCCGACGCGGATCCACGTTTCGCACGTGGTGGCATTGGAACGGAGCGTGCCGTCGGCATTCCAGAAGTTCACGCTGTAAACCCCTGGCAGATATTTCCCCTCGGCATTGCGGCGGACTTGGAACACGCTGATCGTGAAGCGGCCGCTGTCGGTCTTGCGGTTGACCTGGCGGATGACATCCCCCTGGATGCGGTAGTGGCTCCCCATCGAGACGTCCTCGTCGAACTTGATCAGCCGGCCGAGCGGATGATCGAGCTGCTCGTCCATGAACGAGACCGACTCGTCATCCGCCCCGCGGCCGAGCCGGTGGGATACGAGCGACCGCAGCATTTGCAGGATCGGCTTGTCGTCGGTGAGCTCGAAGCCGGACAGCGCGACTTCTCCGCTGGCGGACACCTTGATCCGCCCCTGCTGCGACCGGTCCTCGGCGAACAACTTCAGATCGGCTTCGAAGCCGGGGAAGTTGTCCCACATGGCGCGGGCCTGCCGCGCCAGGCGGACTATGTCCACCGCGGACGCCGCGCTGGCGGCCTTGTCACCAGGAACGTTGAGGGCCAGCGTGCAGTAGTGATTGGCGTGCTCGTACTCCTTGTCGCCGTCCTTGCCCGATTCCTCGGAGACCCACTTGGCGCGGATCGAGTACAAACCCGGCTTGCCCAGCGGCAGCTTGGCGACGCCGTGATCGTCCGTTTTCAGGTCGTGCTGATCGCCGGTCGCATCGAAAGCGACGATCTCACTGCCGGCGGCTGGCTTCCCTTTCCAAAGCACGACCAGCTTGCACTCCTTTCCCGACAGCTCCGGCACGACGTCCAGGTCGAACTGCTCTTCGCGGGCGAGGGCCTTGAGGTCGGGCGACGAACCGTCGAGATACTTGGCGTAATACTCCAGGCGGAAGACCATGCCGCGGCGTTCGATGACGCCATAGGCACAGCGGGCGGAAACGGCCGCCGCATCGCCGGGGAGCTTGCCGACCAGCGCGCCGCCGCCGTCCTTGACCTCCTTGACCAGCGCGAGCGCGGTCCCTTCTTTTTTCCCCGCGGCGCGGCTCCAAGCCTTCGTTTGGGCGATCTTGTCGATCAGTGCCGCGTCGTCGGGCTCGGCCAGCTCGCTGAACCAGACGTGAGCCTGGGGCTGTCCGGTGGAATCGTTTTGGACGGCGACCCAGACGAAGTGGGCCTGTGCTGCGTGCGCCGCCAGGCTAGCGGCGGCGAAGGCGAGTAGCGATGGAAGTCGGAACATGAAAGGACCCTAGAGTAAGTGGGGAACGGTTAGTTTCGTGCCGACGGGACGATCGCCGGGATAGTCACGTCGCAGCGGTTGACTTCACCCGCGCGAATCTCGGTGGTGAGCTGGGAATTCAGGTTGAATTCCGGCTGAATGGGCTGCCATATCGCCGGCATCGCGCCCAGCGCGGCGAAGGCCTGCTCGTCGTCGAGCGGAAAACCCAGGTCGGGATCCGCTTCGACCTGAATCAGGTTCAGACCGACGAGCGGCCCGTGGGATCGTTCGGCCTGGTAGCGGCCAGCGACGATGGCCAGCGTCGTGGCGGGGCCTTGCGTCGGAGCTTGCGGGGCGAAAGTGATTCGCCCCGCCTTCAGCGGCTGGCCGCCGATGGTGACCTCCCCTTCGATTGCCGCTCGGGGCGGCCCCGATTCACCACAGCCCGTCAGACTGGCCGACAGACACACCAGGAGCAGCGGCCGCAACCAGCGGCAGTATCGATCGTTTTGGATGAACATGTTTGGTCCCCGGGCAGATCGCGTGAGCCGTGAAGCTAGTTCTGGTCAAAGCTGATGGCCTCGCTGCCGTAGCGGGTCGCCGTGGCATCGAGGATTCCTTGATGCGTGTTCTCCGACCAGTAGCGGACGGAGCCATCGCAATTGGCCATATTCACGCCGCCCGGATGGTTCGAGCGGAAATTGGAAAGCCGCCTGGTCACGCCGAGCATCGCCTTGGGGTTGAAGCCCCCTTGGGTGGTGAACATGGTTGCCAGCGGATACGGCGACGACCAATAGGTGAAGCCGCCGCGAACCTGGCCATTGCACGGTCCGCTGGTGAACAAATAGTCCTTGAAGCCCCAGTGCGATTCGCCCGCCAGGAACGTGTTGGAGGTGCCGTCGGTGATCGAGGCGAAATTGGTCGTGCCGCTGGGGGGATAGACGATCGCGCCGTTGTTCGCCGGGCCGAGAGGGGAAACGCCGGCCCACGGATCGAGCGAGCCGCTGCAAAAGGCGTACGTTCCCGGCGCGCGGTTGTTGGCGTCACAGCCGGCGATCGGCACTCCGCGGATGAAGACGCAGGAGGGACAGAGAAAGAGCGGGATCCGCTGCGATACCACCTGCATGTTGTACGGGTTGCTGTTTCCTTTGGAGAAGTCGTAATAGCGGACGGTGTTTTCCAGCTCGAGAAACGGCAGGATCGCCGTAAACGCGCTGGCGCCGGCCAGATTTCCAGACGTGTCTCCGGGAGGAAGCAGCTTGAGCGAGTCGTGGTAGTAATGAACGGCGAGCGAAATCTGTTTGAGTTGGTTCTGGCACTGCATGCGGCGGGCCGCTTCACGAGCGAACTGGACCGCGGGGAGCAGCAGCGCCACCAGAATGCCGATGATGGCGATCACGACGAGCAGTTCGACGAGGGTAAACCCCCGGTGGCTGCTGCGAGACAACGATTGAGAGCGATACATGCCAACCTCCAAAGCGTGTGCTTTTTCCGCAGCAGAGACCCTGGCCGCGAAGGAGACGTTTGGAAAAGTGGCTGGCGGGGCAATCCATCGCCCTGGCTGGCTTACAAAATACTGATAGTGAGTCTCAGTAGCGTTTATTTAAGCGACTAGACCGCTGCCGTCAAGTCCTTGGAAGGAAAAATCTTGCTGGCCGCAAGCGCTACCGACCTAGAAATTGTTGATATGCCGCCACCGCCAGCTCGTCGCACCGATCATTCTCCGGATGGCCGCTATGCCCCGCCACCCGTGTGAATTTGATTTGGTGCTGCGAAACCAGCTCGTCGAGTTGCTTCCAGAGGTCGGCATTCTTCAACTCTTTGAGCTTCCCCTGCTCGCGGCGCTTCCAGCCGTTGCGTTTCCAGCCTGCCATCCACTCCGATAGCCCCTTGCGTACGTATTCGCTGTCGGTGAACAGCTCGACCGTACAGGGGCGCGTGAGCGCCGACAGTCCTTCGACCACCGACTGAAGCTCCATCCGATTATTGGTGGTCTCGCGCTCGCCGCCGGACGCCTCCTTTTCTTTGCCAGTTGCCAGATGGCGCAGGATATACGCCCAACCGCCCGGACCGGGATTGCCGCTGCAAGCGCCGTCGGTGAATAACAAAACTTCGGGAACGAACGTCGCCTTCATGAGTGGACTTAATTCTCTGGAGGCGGGCGGTTGATTTCCAACTGGCGAAGCGCAAAGTTGATGCGCAAGTCAGTGCCGTGCAGCATGCAGAGACCCATCAAGGCGCTATCGCTCGAAGACTGAATCACTTCCACCTTATCCACCGAGGCAAGCCAATTCGCTTCCGCGACAAAAGTCGTCACTGAACTCTCGCGGCCATCGGCCATCCGGGCCTTTAATCGTCCCACGCGTGGTAATCCAAGCAGGTGGACCAGTGCTCGCGGTAGGACGAGATGGCCGGTACATCCAGTGTCAATCCAGGCTGTAATTGAGTGGAAAACTGGGGCACCAGGCGCACGGATCTCTACCGTTACCAGTGGGCGATCGAATGCATCGACGGTGCCAAGCATGATTACCAGGATCCAATGTGATGCGCCACTGCGTGTCCAATCCGCACAATAAACGGCAGTCGATCGGGCCATGCACTTCGCGCGGCCAATGCTGCGTCGAGGGATGTCTTGCCGACGTAATAGCTGCCTGAAATCGGTTCGATGGCTGCGAACTCATTGAGGTGCTCCTGCTCTAGTTGCGTTCGCAGCTTGCTGTCGTACAGGGCGATGGCCAGAGCCTCAACTTCATCGTCAGTCATTGGATTGATCCTTGGGCAGTACAGTGTCATGGTGCGCCGGCCAGATCCACTCGCCGGGGTCTGGTCATTTCGTCGAGCCTGGATGCTGTGCGGGCCGCCGACTGGGCGACGTCGGCCTTCATCCAGGGGAGGACCACGCGGAAGGTGGAGCCTTTGCCCAACTCGCTTTCCACGGTGATTTCGCCGCCGAGCAGCTTGCACAGCTCCTTGACGATCGACAGCCCCAGTCCGGTGCCGGAGTATTCCCGCGTCAGGCCGTCCTGCCCCAGCACGCTCGTGCCCTGGCGGAATTTCTCGAAGATGATCTCGCGATCGGCGTCGGCAATGCCTACGCCCGTGTCGGTGACCCACATTTCGATGGTGCCGTTATCGTGTCCGCGAGCGCCGACGACGATGCGGCCCCCTTCGGGAGTGAACTTGATGGCGTTGGAAAGAAGGTTGGTGAGGATCTGCTGCACCTTGGCCTGATCCTGGTACATCAGCGGCAGGTCGTTTTCAATCTGCACGGAGAGGTTAAGATTCTTTCCTTCTGTGTCGGGAAGGACCATGTCGCACTGGTTGCGGATGATGGCGTCGAGGCGGAACTCGCTGAGGCGGACCTCCATCCGGCCGGCTTCCATCTTGGCCAGGTCGAGGATGTCGTTGATCATGTCCAACAGGTCGCGTCCCCCCTTTTGAATGTTCTGGACGTAGCGCCGCTGCTTGTCGCTGAGCGAATCGATTCCCTGGAGGACTTCCGAAAAACCGATGATGCTGTTGAGGGGCGTGCGCAGCTCGTGGCTCATGCTGGCCAGAAACTCACCCTTGAGCCGGTTCATCTCGTGCAGCCGCATGTTGAGCTGCGCCAGCTCGTCCACCTTGGCGTCGAGGCTGGTGTTGACGTCGCGGAGCTCCGCCTGCGCGTCGATCAGGTTGCGGAGCATCTTGTTGAAGCTGGTGGCCAATTCCTCGAATTCATCGTTGGTGTGAATGTCGGCCCGCACGTCGAGCTCGCCGCGGGCGACGGCGTCGCTCACCTGGCGGAGGTGCGCCAGCGGCTTGACCACCACATACCGCACCACCACCCACAGTGCTACCATCGCGAAGGCCACCGTAAGTAATGCCACCGCTATCAGCACGGCCCGCGTCCAGTGGATGGCGGCCTTGGTTTCGTCGTAGGGCAACGAGACGCGCACCGCGACGAAATCGAAGGACGATTCCGAGATGGGGGGCGAATCGGCTGCCGTACCAGCGGTGTCGGTGTGGCAGAGGATGCAGCTTCCTCGCTGCGTCACCCAGTAGACTGGCTCGTAATAGTAGTACTTGTTTTCCGCGGGATCGGTCCGCTTGCGATGCGGAGGAACGAACGATGGAGAGTCGTCTTCCAAAAGCTTCCGCGACACGTCGGCCGGGGCCTCGGCTGGATCCTCGGCGGATGGAGCTGCTTCGCTCGCTTCCCCCTGACTGACGCGGTCCAATGCCAGTTTCGCTAGTTGCCGCTCCTTCAATTGTCTGAGCTCCAGAACCAATTGACGCTCGAATTCGTTTTCTGGGCGCAATTGCTCGTCCGAAATCAAGTTCCCCGTAAACCGCCATTTGAGTGGTTCCAGGGCAATGAACTTGGCCCGCGGCCCCTCGTCATCCGCCTCCTGCGACTGTTGGTCGGGATGCTGCAAGTCGTCGCTGAGTTGCTTGCGAAACGCTTGCTGCTTCTCATCCGTCTCCCACATCTCCCAGTGCAAATCCAACAGCGCCATCCGCACCCGCTCCCGCCCCTTGCTGAGCATGATTCGCTCGGCAAGATTCTCCGTGATCCGCGACACGCCCCAAAACGCGAGCACGACCAGACCCAGCAGACAAATGCCGAATAGCCAGCGGCATTTGCGCTCCAGGTTGGACTCGCCGAGAACCCGTTTTAGGCCGCGATAACTCATGCTCCGCCACTGCCAAATGCCGGGAAAACTGCCACGTCTTGCAGTTTACGGCATCCAGCAGGGGCGAACTAGGGCAAACGGGTTGTGCGCTGCGGCTATTTCGTCGATGCCGGCCGCGTCGTGGTCAGGAGTTTCCGCACCTCGGCATCCAGATCGTCGCCGTGCAGATCGTAGCTGACCAGGCGGCCTTGCTTGTCGATCAGCAGCATGGTCGGCAGCGTCAGCACCCCCAGTTCGGTCGCCAAGCGACTCTCGTCCATCCCCCCCGCTTCGAAGAGCTGCGGCCAGGTGAGCCGATTTTCGCTGGCGAACTTCGCGGCCTCGGCCGCCGCCATGTCGAGGCTGATGCCGATGGGCTGGAAGACACTGCCATGTTTGGCCTGGAGCAAGCGGATTTTTTCGATGTCTTCCTTGCACGGCTCGCACCAGTTGGCCCAGTAGTGGATCAGGACCACCCTGCCGGAATAGCTTCCCACGTCCGTGGTGCTGCGTCCGTCGAGGGACTTCCCCTTCAGCGCGAGGCGTTTGCCGACCGACTCGATCCGATAGCGGGCGCCGGCCGCTTTCTGGGCCACTTCGCTTTGCGGGAAATCCTTGACGATCCGGCCGTACCAGGTGACGGCGTCCTTGGGCTTGGCGGCGATCTCAAAGCCCATCGCCAACTGGAGCATCGCTTCAGCCGCCTCCGGGCGGCTGGAGAATTCGCTGACGAAGTCCTCGAGCCCCTTGACCCACTCTTGATGGACCTTCGTATAGTCAGCGTCTTCAGACTGTGAATCGCGATCCTTGAACGCCTGCAGGAGCCGGAGCTTGACAATCGGCACCAGGTCTTGGCCGCCATCGGATTTGCCAATCGAGTCCGCCAGTTTTTCCAGCCGCTGCACCCCCTCCGGAAACGCCCCGGTCGTCACCGCGGCGCCAATCGTCTCGGCATATTGCCGCACCCAATTGGAGCGGTCCTCGGCGTTGTCGGCCGATCCAATCAGCTTCTCGAGCAGGTCGGCCCGCCTGGCATTCAATCGCGCCAGTTCGTCGTTGCTCGTGGCCGCGGCCAGCGACCTGTCCAAAGCGTTCAGGTCATCAAACAACTTGCGCGATTCCTCGCTGACGTCGCCAGCAACCGCACCAGCATCGATCTCGGGCCGGTTCGCGACTGGAGCCAGGAAGAAGAAGCCGAGGCTGGCGGCTTTGGGGTCTGCCGACAGGGTGCGCGGCAGGTCGATCATCCGCCAGCCGTCACCAACGCGAACCAGCGAGCCGACGACGATTTGAGCGTGCTTCTTGTCGCCGGCGGACGGCGTCTCCACGACGGCCGTGACGTTGTCGTAGACGGTGATGTCCTTTGTCGAGCCGTTGGTTCCCGCAGGAATCACGCCGGGTCGCGAGCCGCCGAAATGGATCCATTCCGTCTGGGCGGTGATCAGCTTCTGATTGCCGACTTCCTTTGCAAACGAGCCGGCGGCAGCCGCGACCTTGCGCCGCAGTTCTTCCGCCTGCTTCTCGCTGAGCCCCAATCCGTCGATCTCTTCCGCAGTCAGTAGCAAGCGACGAAAGCGGGCGGCGTCTTTGTCGCGAATCGCGGCCACTAGCTCACTTGTCACTTCTTCGGGGGAAATCTCCTTCCAGCGGTCGATCGTGCCGTCTTGATTCTCGTCGATCCCCCAGCGAGTGCCGGCCGTGCCGAGCCAGCGGCATTCGTTCACCTTCGCCTTGTCCTTCTCAAAGTCGCTGTCGATGTCGCGATAGACTTCAATGCCGTCTTTGAAGTAGCACCACTGATCAACCCGGTTGTCGCCGTTGGTGTCGAGAAACCGCCGGAGGAGTTGGCCGCCGGGACCGCGGACCACCAGCCCGGAAATGCCGCCGGCTGACTCGGTTTCGACCGTACAGCGGGCGATTTCGGCCTTGTCGGGGCGTTCGTATTCGATCCCCTCCTGGGTGGGAGCGATCGAAAGCGCCTCGGCAGCGGTTGGTTTGGCGGCGTCGGCCAGCGACGTGGAAAACAACCCGGCAGCGACTGCGGCAATTCCAAGAGAGGTGTGGTAAAGGCCGTTGTGCATGTCGTCCGTTCCTTCCGGCGAGGTGGCGTAACTGGTTGAGCGGTAACCGTTTGCATCCCGAATCAACGGGATTTTGAGAGAGCGATGGTTATCTATCCATTTCGGCTGCTTGAAATGCCGAACCTCATTCTTTCGGGGGCCGTCCACCGATTGTACGAATCGGGGCTGGCGGGCAAAGAGAGGATCGTCGAAAGTCAGCGAGTGGGGCCGCTTTGGGGCGAAATTCGCCCCTTTGACAGTGCAGTCCGCGGCCGTAGAATCACGGTTTGGCTCGATTTTGCGATGGGCGGTTAGCTCAGTTGGTTAGAGCGCGTCGCTGATAACGACGAGGTCACAAGTTCGAATCTTGTACCGCCCACTGGCGGAAGCGGGCCAGGAGTCAGGGGCCAGGAGCCAATTGAATCTGGCCCCTGGCTCCTGGTCCCTGGCTCCTTCCTCAACCGGGGACGTAGCTCAATTGGGAGAGCACAGCCTTTGCAAGGCTGGGGTTGAGGGTTCGAGCCCCTTCGTCTCCACTGAAATCACGGCAATTGTCGCCGAATTCAGGCAGTTATGGTGATTTGGGCGACAGCGAAAAAAATCGCCAGCGGACCCCTTGTCCCCGATGGGAGAGCGGATATATTTCAGAACGACAAAGTTGAATCTGAGTCTGGCCACGAGACGTTCGAGTTAACCCCGGTAGGAATCGCTCGGACCCCTCATTGACACCTCGGGCCGGTTTTCGTACTCTTGCTTTTTCCCACTTGGCTTGACGCTGGCACTGGTTGCGAGCCTATTTTGCAGTGCAGAATTGGCTCCCACCCAGTGGGCGGTCGTCGTTTGGCTTGGCCCGATGACGGCTTGATGATCTTTGACAATTTGGTTGTTGTAGTAGATGGCATCTTCGTGATGGGTGTCGCTGGCGGTTGGGCTTCGGCCCGGCCGGCAGGTGATGCCTGGCACGATTTCTTTAGGTAGCGCTTGTCCAGGTCGGAGGCGTCCGCAAGGGTGCTGACGAGCTGGGCGAGATGAAAGAGCTATCGTTACTTTGGATCATGCCACTAGCTTCGGGCGCAAGCCTGGGGTTGGTGGCAAGTGTGTAGATTGCCGCAGATCCGATCTGGATGCAAAACCTGCTGGCGCGAGCTGGCGGGCGGATGCGGAGAGTTCTGGATATTTGTGGTCAAGCTACTAAGGGCGCATGGGGGATGCCTTGGCGTCAGAAGGCGATGAAGGGCGTGGAAGACTGCGAAAAGCTCGGGGTAGCTGTCAAGCAAGCGTTGATCCCGAGATACCCGAATTAGCGAGCACTGAATCCATAGGTGCTTTGCGGCCAACCCGGTGAACTGAAACATCTCATTAACCGGAGGAAAAGAAAGAAAAATCGATTCCGTCAGTAGTGGCGAGCGAACGCGGAATAGCCCAAACCGTGAGGGTTTTCCCACACGGGGTTGTAGGGCCTTTCACATGGGAGTTACAAAGTCGTTGTCTAGCAGAACCGGCAGGAAAGCCGGGCCACAGAGGGTGACAGCCCCGTAAGCGAAAGACAGACGATCTCCCGAGAGGTACCTGAGTAAGCTGGGCCACGTGGAATCCCGGCTGAATCTACGGGGACCATCCCGTAAGGCTAAATACTCTCTGACGACCGATAGCAAACTCAGTAGAGCGATTGAAAGGTGAGAAGAACCCCGTCGAGGGGAGTAAAGAGAACCTGAAACCATGCGCTTACAAGCTGTCGGAGCACGATTGATCGTGTGACGGCGTGCCTTTTGCATAATGATCCGGCGAGTTACCGTTCGCGGCTCGGTTAAGGTCTTACGGACCGAAGCCACAGGGAAACCGAGTCTGAATAGGGCGACCAATGTCGCGGATGGTAGACCCGAAACTGCGTGAACTACCCATGAGCAGGCTGAAGCGCGGGTTATACTGCGTGGAGGGCCGAACCCGTCTGGGTTGAAAACCGGTGGGATGACTTGTGGGGAGGAGTGAAAGTCTAATCAAACGCAGAGATAGCTGGTTCTCTCCGAAATAGATTGAGGTCTAGCCTTGGGCCACTACGCGTCGGGGGTAGAGAGACTGAATTGGCATAGGGGCCCTTCCAGGTTGCCTAGCCGAGCCAAACTCCGAATACCGATGCGACTACCCCGGGAGACAGACCGCGAGGGATAAGCTTCGCGGTCGAGAGGGAAACAACCCAGACCATCTGCTAAGGTCCCTAAGTAATACTCAGTCACTAAGGAAGTGAAGTTGCGGTGACAGCCAGGATGTTGGCTTAGAAGCAGCCACCATTTAAAAAGTGCGTAACAGCTTACTGGTCGAGCAATTTCGCGCCAATAATGAACGGGAGTAAGTATTACACCGAAGCAGTGGATTTATCAGGTTCTTCGGAACCAGGTAAGTGGTAGGAGAGCGCTGTACGTCAGATACAAGTCGGACCGGAAGGACCGATGTCGGGGCGTACAGGTGATTATGCCGGAATGAGTAACGATAAAGCAGGTGAGAATCCTGCTCGCCGTAAGCCTAAGGTTTCCTGGGGAAGGTAAATCCGCCCAGGGTTAGCCGGTACCTTAGTCGAGGCCGAAAGGCGTAGACGATGGACAGCAGGTCAACATTCCTGCGCTGTCAGCGGACCGAAGGAGGGACGGCGTTGTGAAGGTGAGCCGTACGACTAGAAATGTCGGTAGGGGATCGCAAGGCTGGGGATGGGAAATCCACCCCGTCTGCCGAGCGGTTCACTCGAGAGCACACAAGTTCTCGAAGTCACCAGAGCAACGTCCAAGAAAAGCTCCTAGGGTTGAACACTGGCAACCGTACTAAAACTGACACAGGTAGGCGAGACGAGTAGTCTCAGGCGCTCGGGAGAATGGTGGTTAAGGAACTCTGCAAATTGACCCCGTAAGTTCGCGATAAGGGGAGCCTGCGCAAGCAGGCCGCAGTGAATCGGCTCTAGCAACTGTTTATCAAAAACACAGGACTCTGCTAATTCGTAAGAAGATGTATAGAGTCTGACGCCTGCCCGGTGCCGGTAGGTTAAGGAAGAGGGTTAGCTCGCAAGAGCGAAGCTCGCAACCGAAGCCCCGGTAAACGGCGGCCGTAACTATGACGGTCCTAAGGTAGCGAAGTTCCTTGTCGGGTAAGTTCCGACCTGCATGAATGGCGTAATGACTGGAGCACTGTCTCAACCACCAACCCGGTGAAATTGTAGCCGTGGTGAAGATGCCACGTTCCCGCAGTTAGACGGAAAGACCCCATGAACCTTGACTGTAGGCTGATATTGGGCTGAGGTACGTTTTGTGTAGGATAGGTGGGAGGCTATGAAGTGGTGGCGCCAGCCATCATGGAGCCATCGTTGAAATACCACCCTGAATGTGCTTTAGTTCTAACCCTGACCCGTGAAACCGGGCAGGGGACAGTTTCAGTTGGGCAGTTTGACTGGGGCGGTCTCCTCCAAAAGAGTAACGGAGGAGTGCAAAGGTACCCTCAGCCTGGTTGGCAATCAGGCTTCGAGCGTAAGGGTAGAAGGGTGCTTGACTGCGAGTCTCATCAGACGAGCAGGTGCGAAAGCAGGTCCTAGTGATCCGGTGATTCCGTATGGAAGGGTCATCGCTCATCAGATAAAAGGTACTCTGGGGATAACAGGCTGATCGCCACCGAGCGTCCATAGCGGCGTGGCGGTTTGGCACCTCGATGTCGGCTCATCACATCCTGGGGGTGAAGAAGCTCCCAAGGGTTTGGCTGTTCGCCAATGAAAGTGGTACGTGAGCTGGGTTCAGACCGTCGTGAGACAGGTCGGTCCCTATCTGCTGCGGGCGTACGAAACTTGCGGAGGTTCTTCTTTAGTACGAGAGGATTTTGAAGGACGCACCTCTGGTGTACCAGTTGTCACGCTAGTGGCACGGCTGGATAGCTAAGTGCGGAAAGGATAAACGCTGAAAGCATCTAAGCGTGAAGCCCTCTCCAAGATCAGGTTTCGTTGCGCTATTGCGTGAAAGCCCCCTGGAAGATGACCAGGTTGATAGGCCGTGATGTGTACGTGCAGTAATGCACTTAGCTAACCGGTACTAATGGGCGAACGCTTGGCCACAATTATCTAGCACTCTCCAAGAGCAACTGATAGCTCGACGAGTCACTGACTCGCTGGGAGATGCGGCATTTGCCAGCAATGGCAAGTCCGCAAGATGCCATCTACACAGCAACAAATTACGGGCCGCTGGGGTCTTACCGCCCCAGCGGTTCTTCCCGGTGAACATATCCGCAAGGCCACACCTGTTCCCATCCCGAACACAGTAGTTAAGCTTGCGGAGCCGATGATAGTGCAACAAACGCGAAAGTAGGTATTGCCGGGGTTTTTAAAACCCTCCTGCGGTTTCGGCCGCAGGAGGGTTTTTTCATGCGCCCCCAGTGTCAGGTGCCGATGCAAAGCGGCGGCACTGCTTGATCAGCTCTTCGAGCGAAGGTCGATCATCCGGAGTCCAATTGAGGCACCGGCGGCAAAGCTCCACAAGTCCGACTGGAGTCAACGCCGGCATTCGCGATTCCACTCTCGCGTTCCAAGTCGATTGGGCAAGCGCCGTGAGCAGCAGATCCGAGCGGGCTTCTTCATGAACAGTTCGACCGGTCAATAGCCACAGCAGCACGCTCCCAAGGCCGAAGACGTCGATCGCCGGTCCGCTGGCCGTCTGCGTCTCGGTCGCGACCTCCGGGGCCAGGAATGCCGGCGTGCCGTAAGCGTTCGGCCCATCCATCCTTGGCGCGTGGGTTAGGCTGCGAGGGTTTGCTGGTTCCCTCGCGGCGGAGGATGGGTCATGGGTCGAGAAGCGAATCCGAGCGTGGCGTTGGCTTGGAAGAGGCGGCTTGGGCGG
>DATKDU010000004.1:0-4311 GCA_035512595.1 Pirellulaceae bacterium | reverse complement strand
CAAGCGCCGGCAGGTAACCCTAGCGGGGCTTTTCATGCGCGGGCTGGTAAACTGGCTCAGATGAGCCGTCCCCTTACTGCTAGTGAATACACCCTAGCGAGATGGATGCTGGAACACGGAAAGCCAGAGGCGGTTAACTTTTTGCCGCAATTAGAAAGCGCAAAGGTAAGCACCTGGAAGTGTCCTTGCGGTTGCGCGAGCTTCAACTTCGATGTGCCCGCCGGGACGGGCGGCATGAATATCCTTGGAGATTTCCTGTTCGGAGACAGTGACTCATGCTGCGGAATCTTTATATGGGAGCGGGACGGGAAACTCGAAGGCGTTGAGGTGTGCGGTTACGCCGTAGACGCCCCAAAAGTTTTGCCGTTGCCAGAGGAATTAAAAAGCGTGCCCAAATCTTAGGCGTCCAGAACTTGCAAAAAGTACCCAAGTAACGGATCCTATTTTTGGACAGGTTGGAAACCTGTCCTACCGCACCACCCGCTCGTCGCTGACCTGGGCGACCGTCCCCTGATTGCCGACTTCGCCAGCGAGGCGGTTCAGGCCGGCGTGATTGGGATGCAGCACCAGCCCGGCGGCCACCGACTCGGCCGCCGCATTGCGATTGCCGGCCAGAATCTGCGTCTGAGCCAGCTCGTAGTGCATGTCGGGCGTGGCCGGACCGCGGGCGACAGCCGCGGCCAGTTGCTCGACGGCGTCTTGATGGCGACCGAGCCGCCGCAGCACGAGCCCCTCGCGATAGGAGACGTCGCTGGGGATCGCATCGGGAGGATAATGATCGGCCAATGCCTGAAGCGTGGCCAGCGCCCGCTGCGGCCGGTCCTGCTGACCGTACAGATCGGCGAGCGCCAACTGAACTTCCGGATAGTGCTGCTGGATGGCCAGCGCCCGGTGGTAGCTGGCCAGGGCTTCGTCACGCAGCCCTTCGGCCTTGAGCACGTCGCCGTGCAAGGCCCAGGCAGCCGCCGAATCGCGGTTGGCGCTGGTGGCCTTGTCGGCCTGCACCGACGCCTGGTGAACCTGTCCGCGGGCCAGATACATCTTGCCAAGCTGCACCCGCCGCTGCGGGTCGCTGCCCGAAAGCCGCACCGCCTCTTCCATGTGCTCGACCGCTTCGTCCTGCGCGCCGCGCTGCCAGAGGACCTCGGCATAGCAGCAGCGGGCCCGCTCGTCCTGCGGGCAGCGCTGGATGGCGGCGGCAAAGAGCTGCTCCGCCTGATCGGATCGCCCCTTCTGCTGGGCGTCGAGCCCCTGGAGGGATAAATCGCGGGCGGCACTCACCGCCTCGTCGCTGGTGTGGCTGCGAAACACGCGGCAGCCGCACTGACCGGCGGCAGAGAGCACCAAAATGGCAACGACGCTGCTCCCCTGAAGCCAGCGCAGCGGCGAAAGTTGGCAACTCGTCGTCGGCATCCGTGCCTGAGCCTGGTGGTGCGAGCAAAACCAGTTCGCGTGAGAACCCTCATCCTCTGGTATCGGCCGGGGAGATCACAGGTCGCCACGATTCCCCGGCAGCCGTGCGGGAGATACCAGATTTTGGGCCGGGAGGCAAGTAAAAATGGCGTGCTAGCAGCGGCCGCGTTAGCCCACCGCTACCAGGGGCGTGCTGGCAGGAGTAGGCTGAACCAATCCACGCTGGAGAGGAGCGTAGCCGTGCCCGCCGTATACCAACACCAGGGGATCCGGTTTCTCTATCCCGAGAACTGGTCGCTGATGGAAGAAGATTTCGACGGCTGGCCGCAGTCGGTCACCGTGCAGAGCCCGCAGACCTCGTTCTGGTCGCTGCACGTCTACCCGCCGGATCAGGAGCTCCGGCCGCTGGTGAAGGAAGTGGTCGAGTCGATCCAGGCGTCTTTCCCCGACCAGGAGCTGGAAGTGCTGCCGGTCACCGACGAAGTGGCGGCGACGCCGACCAAAGGGGTCGATATCAGCTTCTTCTACCTCGACCTGCTCGTCGAAGCCCGCATCCGCACGCTCAAGACGCCGTCGGCCACGCTGATTTGGCACTACCAGGCCGAAAGCCAGGAACTCGAAGAGATGGAGCCGGTGCTGCTCGCCATCACGACCAGCCTGCTCCAAAACACGTCCCCGTTGACGTAGGACAGGTTTTCACAAGCCTGAAGCGCAAGCGAAGGAAAGGCCCTTTGGCGAGGGGACAGGTTTCCTTCGCTTGCGCTTCAGGCTTATGGTAGCGCGGCTACACAAGCTCCCCCTGTTCCTGCAACTGAATTCACAAGCCCGACGCGCGAGCGAGGGGTAGTGATACCGTTTGGAAACGGTATCACTACCCAGCGAGGGACGACGTTGTTTCGCCAAACAGGCGTTTCCTTCGCTTGCGCTTCAGGCTTGTGACCAGCCCCAGCCACCGCTACGGTTTTTGCGTGCCGCCATCCAGCGGCCGCAGCGGGAGCAGCAGCATCCGATCCAGCCGCTCCGTCTCCCGCTCGTCGCGCAGGTGCGAGAGGCCGATTTCCATCTCGGTGTGCCCCAGCGCCGGCTGGTCGCGGTAGGTGCGAAACAGAAAATCCCACCACGGCAGGTTGAAGCCAAAGTTGCTGTTGGTCTCCCGCGGGATCGACGAGTGATGGACCCGGTGCATCTCGGGAGTCACCACGATCGCCCGCAGCAGCCGGTCGAGCGGCGCAGGGAGCTGGATGTTGCTGTGGTTGAACATCGACGTGCCGTTGAGGAGCACCTCGAAGGTCAGGACCGCCCACGGCGACGGCCCCAGCACGGCGACCGCCGCCAGCTTGATCAGTGCCGACAGCAGGATCTCCACCGTGTGAAACCTTAGGCCGGTCGTCACGTCGAAATCGAGATCGGCATGGTGCACCAGGTGCAATCGCCACAAGAGCGGCACCGCGTGGAACAGCCGATGCTGGAAATAAATCACCAGGTCCAGTGCCACAACCGCCAGCACCAGCGACACCCACGCCGGCAGGTTGAGCAGCGGCAACAGACCCCACTGCTGCTCCGCCAGCCACGCCGCCAGCGAGACAGCCGACAGCGGAATCGCCAGCCGCACGAGCAGCGAGTTGGCCGTCGCCAGCGTCAGATTGGAAAACCACCGCTTGGGCCGCCGCAGGTGCAGCTTGCGGCGCGGGGCCAGCGCCTCCCACAGCGCCATCGCCAGAAAGACCGCTGCAAACGGCGCGAGCCGATAAATGGTTTCCTCGCCAGTCGTCATGCGGCCCCTCCCAAGAAGTCCGCAAGCGAAGGCATGAAAAAGTAGGTCGGCCTTTCCAGGCCGACCACGACGGCCCGGAAGGGCCGTCCTACGAGGGCCGTCACGCGGCCCGTAATCGTCGCCGATCACCCCAGCACCGCCGGATTGACGACATTCTCCGGCACTCCGCCGGTCAGCCGCGTCGCCACTTGCTTCGCCACGCGGCTGCGAAGGTTCTCGAGCGACTCCTCCGAGACGAATGCCGCGTGGGGGGTGATGATGACCCGCGGATCGTTGTAGGGGGCCTTCGACAGATCGGGCGGCTCGGGATCCTGCACATCGAGCGCCGCGCCGGCGAGCTTGCCTTCGTTGAGTGCGGCCGCAAGTGCCGCGTGGTCGATCAGGCCGCCGCGGGCCGTGTTGATGAGGTACGCGCTCGGCTTCATCTTGGCGAATTGTGCCGCGCCGATGCTGTGCCTGGTCTCGGGGGTCAGCGGCGTATGGAGCGAGACGTAATCGCTCCTGGCCAGCAGCTCATCCAGCGACACGAACTCGACCCCCGGCATTGGATCTTTGCGGCTGCGGCTGGTGGCGACGACCTTCAGCCCCAGGCCCAGTGCCTTCGCCGCGAGCTTCCTGCCGATGTTCCCCAGCCCGACGATGCCGAGGGTTTGCCCCTCGATGCGGCGGAGTTTTGGTCCGGCCTGAAGCTGGTAGCGCCCTTGCTGCGACTCGTGATGATAGAAGGCCACCTTTCGCGACAGCGAGAGCAATAGCGCCAGCGCGTGCTCGGCCACCTCGATCAGGCAGTAATCGGGAATGTTGGTGACCGGAATCTTCTGCTCGGTGCAGTACGCCACGTCGATGTTGTCCAGCCCAATCCCCAGCCGCGATACGATGCGGCACTTCCCCGACGCACCAATCACCTCCCGCGGCACCTTGGCCCAGTTGGTCATGATCGCCTCCACCGCGTGCTCTTTCGCCAATGCCGCCAGACCGGCCGCATCTTGCTGCGCTTTCTCTGCCACGACCAGTTCGGCATCGATCTCCGCGAGCGTCTTGCGTTCGATCTGGACATCGGGCCAGGCGTAGTCGGTGATCAGGACATGAAAGCGGGGCATGACGGCAATGGAATGATGGGGCTT
>DATKDU010000003.1:0-3567 GCA_035512595.1 Pirellulaceae bacterium | reverse complement strand
ACCCGCCACACGCCCACTTCGGGATTGGCACCAAAGCGATAAACCTTCGCGGCAGGATGCCGCGATCACATTCGCAGGAAGCGCCCCTCAACTCGCTAATGCCAACAGGCAGGCATTCCATTTTCCGCTGAACCAAGACAGTTTGGCCCTGGATATGCTGTCTATGAGATTCACCCAAATGGGACGGCAATATTGAGGACTGTTATTTCAAACACGACTACGACTACGGGAATTTGGTTTCAGCCATGAATACTAACACGGAGCGGATCACGTTTCGCAGCAGTGATCCTAATAGCGCATATATTGAATTACCTGGTCACCCAAATACACCCACTCCTGGAGTTGTTTCCAAAACAATAAGAATTGATTGTATTTTGAAGGACTATAAGGGGCCGATGGTTAATCTTGACTTTGACGCGAGTGGTCAGTTGATTGGTATTGAGATCCTCATATAACGGCGGGTGGCACCGGCGATGGTGTACAGAGTGGCACACTCCGTGTGGTACTGGCTCTGCCAGTGTGAAGCGGGCGGGTGGCGGTGTCAGGAGTGAATAGTGTGGCACTGTCGGCCGCCGACAGTGTGAAGCGGGTACACGCCCTCCATCACCCACGAGCCGCAAGCCGTCTTTTGGCAAGACGCCGCCCCGCCGAGACACGTTCCATCACCGACGGTCCGCCGCTTGACTGCCGGCCGGGGATGTATACAATTGTGGCGTTCCGTGCCGCGCCCCGCGGCTTGCTCTTTCACATCCTGGTAGCGTCGTGCGATTCGCTCGCTGGAGCGGCGAGTCTCGCATCCCCCGGTGGGGGGGTTGCATTCAGACATTCTGTCTGGAATGACTTACGTCCGCCCCTACGGGGTCCAGGTTGTGTAACTCTCTGCACAGCAAGCCCTTGCGTCCCATCGTGCCGCGCGGACGGCGACGTAAGTGCTAAAAACGATCCCCCCCTCACCCTCTTGCATGCGGCCTCTTTCGACCGCGAGGCAACGGCGCGGAAACACGTTCCATTTCCATCCTTCGCCGCGGCAATCAACCGCCCCTCCCGCCCCACCCCATTATTTCCCCCCGGCAGCGGCCGAGGAGCGTGCGTCACTGCCCCGCCCGCTGACTTACCATCACCCGCTACGCCGGTGAGCCGCTGCCCCGCGAGCAGTCGCCGAGTGGGCATCTTTTCCCGATGGGGAACATGCCGCCAGCAAGAACCGTCCAGCCGTGGAAGAATGGTGGTGATTTGGCAGGTCGTCTGCTTCCTCTGCTGATCACAACTTCGAGCCCTATGGCCCGCTCCCGCCTCCGCATCCGTCCCCAGCGCCCTGCCCTCTGCATCGAGCAGATCCTTGCCTGGGCCGACGACTCGTTCGCCGCGCACCGCCGCTGGCCCAACGTCAACTCCGGTCACATCCCCGGCACAATCGACGACACCTGGAGGCGGATCGACGACTCCCTTCGCCAGGGTTATTGCGGCCTGTCTGAGAGACCTCGGCTCTCCCTGGCCAAGCTCCTCGAAAAGCGTCGCGGCGTCCGCAACTCCGAGTATCCGCCTCGATTGTCAATTGCTCGAATCGTTCAGTGGGCCAAAAGGCACCGGCGACGGACCGGGCAGTGGCCCACTGGGAAATCCGGCCCCATCGACGGGACTGTCGGAGAAACGTGGCTCGCAATCGACACGGCGCCGGCTGCCGGTCGCCGCGGGCTGCCTGGCGGATCGTCGCTGGCGCTGCTCCTTGACGCGAAGCGGCCCAATTGGCTCGGGCGACAGAAGGCCGCGGCTGAATCAAGCTCTGGTTAGTTTACGTGCGGGATTCCGGCGCGGTAGGAGCCGGGGTGGGTATCCGCGCGGGTGGAGGTGGCGTGAGCGATGGCACTTCTAGTCCTTACCCAAGCGAACCTTTCCCGGTAGCGGCGGGGAAAAATGTGAAAAACTCGAAATCCTTCGGCGTTTTCGGGCGTTTAAGGGAGTGTTGATTCTTCCATCACGCCCACGCACGGAGGATTTCGAGTGAAGACCAGCATCGCACGCCAGCTGGCGGATCGCAAGCGGCGGATCAGGAAGCGATTGGAGCGCGCCAACCGCGAAAAATATCAACGCTGCGCCGCCGATGCGGGCCCCGTATTGGATCCGCCGGGCGTGAAGTACGAACTGGCCGACAAGACCCGCGGCATCGCCTACGGCGGCGTCGGGTTGATGCTCAAGCTGGCCCGCGAAGTGGGGCTGGTGGAAGCCATCGACCGTCGGCTGCACCTCTTGAAGCTGCACGTGCCCTATCACGAGTCGGATCACGTGCTGAACCTGGCTCTCAACGCCTTGTGCGACGCCACCTGTCTGCAAGACCTGGAGCTGCGGCGCAACGACGAAGTCTTCCTGGATGCAGTGGGCGCCGACTCGATCCCCGATCCGACCACGGCCGGCGACTTCTGCCGCCGGTTCGCCGAGAGTGATCTGGACGATCTGCGGAACGCCATCGACGACGCGCGGCTGAACGTCTGGCGGCGGCAGCCGGAGGAATTCTTCGACGAAGCGGTGATCGACATGGACGGCACGCTGGTGGTCACCACGGGCGAGTGCAAGCAGGGGATGGACATCTCCTACAAAGGGACCTGGGGCTATCATCCGCTGCTGGTCACGCTGGCCAACACGGGCGAAGTGCTGAACCTCGTCAACCGCAGCGGCAATCGGCCCAGCGCGGAAGGAGCGGCGGCCGAGGCGGACCGGGCGATTGACCTCTGCCGCCGCGCGGGCTTTCGGCAGATTCGCCTGCGGGGAGACACCGACTTCAGCCAGACGCAGTACCTGGACGGCTGGGACGACGCGGGGGTGCTGTTTCAGTTCGGCTACGACGCCACGCCGAACTTGGTGGAAATCGCCGAGAGTCTGCCGGAATCGGCCTGGCAGAAGCTGACGCGGCCGCTGGCGTACACCCGCGCCGGTCCGCGGCGGAGGCGGCCACCCAAGATCAAGCGGCAGATCATTCGGCGGCGGGAGTTTTTGCACCTGGAACTGAACAGCGAGCAGGTGGCGGAGTTCGACTACCGGCCGGTGGCCTGCAACCGATCGTATCGCATGGTCGTGGTGCGGAAGAACATCACGCAGGAGAAGGGAGAGAAACGTCTGCTCGATGAGATCCGCTACTTCTTCTACATCAGCAACGATCGGCCGCCGCCGCGGCGCCAGATCGTGTTCGGCTGCAACGACCGCTGCGATCAGGAGAACACGATCGCGCAGCTTGCCGGCGGCGTGCGGGCGCTGACGGCACCTGTGGATAATCTGGTCAGCAACGGGGCCTACATGCTGATGACCTCGCTGGCCTGGACGCTGAAGGCCTGGTCGGCACTGCTCCTGCCGGTCGAGCCGCGGCACCGCGAGGAGCACGCCCAGGAGCGTCGCGCTTGGCTGCGGATGGAGTTCAAGACGTTCCTCAACGGAGTGCTGCGGATTCCCTGCCAGATCGTGCGTCAGGCGCGGCGGACGATTTATCGCGTGCTGAGTTGGAACCCGCACCTGCCCGCGTTCTTCCGCTTGTGCCGCGTACTGCGGTGTTGATGAGCCTCCTGGCGACGTGAGAAA
>DATKDU010000002.1:0-50125 GCA_035512595.1 Pirellulaceae bacterium | reverse complement strand
GCCTGGCTGTCGTTCCTGGCAGCCGAAACGGTCGGCTATTATCTGGGCTTCGGCAAGCAGGCGGCATTCTGGCTGGCGGCGCTGACGTTCGTATTGCCGCTGGAAGTGATGCTGGTGCTGTGGAGCACGGACGACAGCCGGGCGGGAACCTTCGCGGGATGGCTTCGCAGCCTGGGGCTCAAGCTGGCCACGCCGCTGACGATGCTCCTGTCGGGCATCCTGGTGATCGCGACCGTCTCGTGGATCTTCGCCTTTCTGCTCAGCACGGTGGCCTGGATCGTCGGCCGGTTTGGCTATGGGCGAAGTGCCGACTACCTGCGGTCGCTCGTGACGGGAACCGATGCCCCGTACGACCGGTTTTCGTTCGAGAATCCGTGGATTCCGCTGATCCTGGTGGTGCTCATTCCGGCACTGGTCATCATCAGCTACCGGACGATGGCCAACCTGGGCCGATTCCGCGGCGCGTTTGCGATGGGATATCGTTCCCGCGTGCTGGCTCTGCTCGTGCTGGCACTGGCGGGCTTTCAGCTCCAGCGCGTGTCCGATCGGGTGACGGTCATCTACCTGCTCGACCAGTCGGAGAGCATTCCCCAGGCGACGCGCGAGGTCATGCTCCGCTACGTGGTGGAGGATAGCCGCAAGAACCGCCGCGCCGGCGACCTGGCGAGCGCCTCGGTAGACAGGGCGGGGGTGATCATCTTCGGCCGCGAGGCGACGATCGAGTATCCGCCGCTGGCGTCAGAATTATCCAACGTAGGCGGAGCTCTGGAGAGCCTGTTCCAGCTCCGCACCGACGCCACCAACATCTCCTCGGCACTCAAGCTGGCTCATGCATCATTCCCCGAAGACACGGCCAAGCGGATCGTCATCGTCACCGACGGCAATGAGAACCTGGGCGACGCCAAAACGATTGCCAGCACCCTGGCGGAGAACGGCGTCGGAATCGACGTGGTGCCGATCCAGTTGAACGCCAGTGCCGAAGTGGCCGTGGCGAAAATCGGATTGCCGAGCGATATCCGCCGCGGCCAGCCGATCGAAGCCAGCGTCGTAATTGAGAACTTCGGCAAGGCCGATGCGGCGGGGACGCTGCGCGTCACGCGCACTTATGGCGGTCAAACCGAGCCGCTGGCCGATCAGGAGGTCCTGCTGCGTCCGGGGAAGAACGTCTACACGTTCAGGCACGAGATCGACACGCCTGCCGCCTACACCTACCGGGCGGATTTTCTAGCCAAAGACGAGAAATCAGACGTTCTTATTCAGAACAATTCGGCCACCGCCTACACGCACGTCCGCGGCAAGGGGCGGGTGCTGTTGATCGTCGATCCTGACGGCCGCGGGCAGTTCGAGGCCCTCAAAAACAGCCTCGGCTTGATGAACCTCGAGGTCGAGGAAATGCCCAGCGACCGGCTGTTCACGACGCTGGCCGAATTGCAGGCGTTCGATTGCGTCGTGCTGGCCAATGTGCCGCGGTCGCAGATCGGCGCCACGGTGGAGGACATCGACAAGTCGTCGAGCTTCACCGACGAGCAGATTCAAATGCTGGTCCGCAATACCGAGCAGTTCGGCTGCGGCCTGGTGATGATCGGCGGGCCCGACAGCTTCGGCGCCGGCGGCTGGGCCAATACCGAGCTCGAAAAGGCGATGCCGGTCGATTTTCAGATCAAGAACGCCAAGGTGCGGGCGGTCGGAGCGCTGGTCATGATGATGCATGCCTGCGAAATTCCGCAAGGGAACCACTGGCAGAAAGTCATCGGCATCGAGGCGCTGAAGGTGCTCGGGCCGATGGACTACTGCGGGGTCGTCCACTGGGACAACTTTATCGGCCGGGAAAACTGGCTGTGGCGCGACAACAACGGCAAAGGATTGGTGCGAGTCGGCGGCCAGCAAAAAACGATGATGGCCAAGCTCGACCGCATGCAGGCCGGAGACATGCCCGATTTCGAAGGCGCCATGATGATGACCGCCAGGGACCTGGCGGCCTGCAATGCCTCCGTCAAGCTTGCCATCATCATCAGCGACGGTGATCCGTCTCCACCGACCGCCTCCATTCGCGTCTTCAAGCAGAACAAGATCAAGGTCAGCACCGTCGCCGTCGGCGCCCACGGCATGATCGAGGACACGCGGCTCCGCGGCATCGCCACGGACACGGGGGGCAAGTTCTATCGGGCGACCAACCACAAGGCGCTGCCGCGCATCTTCCAGATCGAAGCCCGCCGCGTCGCCCGCCCGCTGGTCAAGGAAGACAAGAACGGAATTGCCGTCGGCATCCCTAGTCCGGCTCGCGATCACGAGATGGTGCAGAATATCGACAATCCGCCGCCGACCGAAGGTTTCGTGCTCACGGAGGTAAAGGAAAACCCGCTTGTGGAAGTGCTGATGCAGGCCAACGTCAAGGACGTCGAAGCCAAGAACGCGACGATCCTGGCGACGTGGACGTACGGCGCGGGGAAGACGGCAGTCGTTACCACCGATGCCGGCGCCCGCTGGGCGAAGAATTGGCCGGGCTGGGAAAACTACGACAAGTTCTACAGCCAGGTGATCCGCAACGTGATGCGGCCGGTCAACGAGTTGGGGGATTTTACCATTGCCACGGACGTCAAGGATGGTGAGGTGCGGGTGGTCGTCCAGGCGCTCCAGAAGGACACCGGAGAGAACCTCAACTTTTTGAACATGAGTGCCGCCGGGTCCGACCCGAAGATGGGGACGATCAACTTCACGATGCAGCAGGAATCGCCGGGGCGCTATGTGGGCAAGTTCAAAGCGGACCTGCCGGGGAGTTACCTCCTGGCGATCAGCCCCGGCAAGGGATACGCGCCGCTGCTCACGGGGGCGTCGGTGCCCTATTCGGCCGAGTATCGCGAGCGGGAGACGAACGAGGCGCTCCTCTTGACGCTGGCCAGTTTGAAGCCGAAGGGTGGGCTGGAAAAAGGGAAGCTGTTCGAAACTGATTTGCGGCCCGACAACATCGAGAAGCTGACCCTGGTGGACACCTTCCGCCGCACGCTCCCCAAGGCGATTTCCAGCCGGGATGTGTGGCCGCTGTTCCTGTTGATCGCGGCGGGCGTCTTTTTGACCGACGTCTTCATCCGCCGCGTGACGGTTCATTTTTACTGGGTGGCTCCCGCGCTGGCCTGGGCGTACAACCGGCTCTTGCAGCGGCCCCAGGAACAGGCGCGGGATGAGGTTCTCGAGCGGCTGCGAAGCCGCAAGGCGGTCGTCACCAGCCAGATCGACGAGCGGCGGGCGGCCACGCGCTTCGAGCCCGTCGCGGAGGAGCAGGCTCCGCCGCAGCGCGAGCTGGGCGAGGTCCTGGCCGACGCGACTGCCGGCGGCAGTGCAGCGCCTCCGCGGCCCGCGGCAACGCCGACGGTGGCCGGCGCTAATCCGCAGGAAGAGACGACCTATACGGAGCGATTGCTGGCGGCCAAGAAAAAGGCGAAGAGAGATGGGACGTAGCGTAGGCGTGGTCCGGAGCGGCGAATGAAAGTCTATTTGGATACTTGCTGCCTGAACCGGCCATTGGACGATCGATCGCAGCCGCGGGTCAACATTGAGGCGGAAGCCGTGCAATCGATCCTTAAGCGATGCGAACAAGGAGATTGCCAGCTTGTCAATTCGGATACTCTCGCATTCGAAGTGGCGCAAACGGCTTCCGAGGAAAGGCGGGCATTTTTGGAGGAAGAGCTCGCCATCGCAGGGGAGAGAGTGGCGATCGAGTCGGTTGATGATCGGCTATTGAAGAAGTGTGCGTCGATGCCGGCGCTCGCGTTCAAAGTCGGTCTGCCCCAGGACCTGATCAAGGAGTGGGTTGTATGATTGCGAAAGGTCCACAGACCACACTGGCCGAACTCTCGGAGCGCGCGATCCGCTTGCTGTGTCGAGAATTGGGAGTTGCGGATGCGATTCGGTTCTTGAGTCAGTACCGTCGTGGCAGCGGGGATTATACCCGGGATCGCGACCAATTATTTAAGCAAAAGACGGTGGCAGAACTGGTAGCAGATATTAAGGAGTGGAAGTCCGGCGAGGGCGGTTGACTTCCACTTCCACCCATCACTTTACTTTCTCGTTGTTAGGTTCCCCGACGTTGACGGAGCATCCATGAGTATCGGCGAGTCGATGCAGCAGCAGGCGGAAGAGTTTCGCAGTCGTTATGCCGCCGTCAAAGAACAAGTCGGACGGGTGATCGTGGGGCACGACGACGTGGTCCACGGCGTCCTGACGGCGCTGTTCATCGGCGGCCACTGTTTGCTGGAAGGGGTGCCGGGTTTGGGCAAGACGATGCTCATCCGCACGCTGGCCGAGGCTTTGAACCTGGATTTCAACCGCATCCAGTTCACCCCCGACTTGATGCCCAGCGACATCCTGGGCACGAACATGATCAACGAGGATGCCCACGGCCGCCGGGCCTTCGAGTTTCAGCGCGGACCGATCTTCACGCAGATCTGCCTGGCGGACGAAATCAACCGGGCCACGCCCAAAACGCAGTCGGCACTCCTGGAGACGATGCAGGAAGGGACGGTCACCGTCGCCGGCACGCGGTACGAGCTCGATAAGCCGTTCTTCGTGATGGCCACGCAGAACCCGATCGAGCAGGAAGGGACGTATCCGCTCCCCGAGGCGCAGCTCGACCGGTTCCTGTTCAAGCTGGTCGTCGGTTATTCGTCGCGCCAGGAGATGGCCACGATCGTGGATCGAACGACGCGGGGGATCACGATCAAGCCCGAGAAGGTGATGGACGGGACCGAGATCAAGAAGTGGCAGAAGCTGATCCGGGAGGTGATCCTCGCCCAGCACGTGCAGGACTACATCGTGCGGCTGGTGCTCACGACCCATCCGCAGGGGGCCTTCGCCCTGCCGATCACCAACCAGTACCTCCGCTGGGGGGGCAGCCCGCGGGCGGCCCAGACGCTGGCCCTGGCGTCCAAGGTGCGGGCGCTCCTGGAAGGGCGGTACAACGTCAGCTTCGAGGACGTCCGCCGCGTCTATCTGCCGGCCCTGCGGCATCGGGTGATTTTGAATTTCGAGGCCCAGGCCGAAGGGATCGACACGGACCACGTGCTGCTGGAAATCCTCGAGAAACTGCCGGAGAAGGGGGAGGAAGCGCCGGTGAAGGCGGCGATTGCGCGGTAGGATCAGGCCAAGGGAGGTTGACCATGATTCGGAAGATGAGAGCCGTATTTCGCGGCGGAGCGTTCATACCGCAAGAGGCCTTCGCGCTGCCCGACGAAACCGTCGTCGAGCTGACCGTGGATTCGTCCCTTCTGATTCCTCCACAGGTGAGCGATCCAATCGAACGGCAGCGCCGCCTTCATCGGCTGACACAGCGCATGCGGACCAATCCGGTTCCTTCCAATGCACCGCGGTTCACGCGAGAAGAGTTGCATGAACGCCGTTGATACGAACATCCTTGTCTACGTGCAGGATCCGCGGGATCCGGTCAAGCAGCAGAAGGCGAGCGAATTGATCGATTCGCTTACGGACGGCGTTCTCCTCTGGCAAGTGACCTGCGAATACCTTGCGGCAAGTCGCAAGCTGTCCCCCTTTGGATATTCGTTGGACCAGGCATTCGATGACATTCGGGAACTGATGCAACTATGGAGCGTTGCTTTGCCATCGCCGCGAATGGTCGATTTTGCCCAGGACTTCGCTTCCAGGTTCAATCTTTCGTTCTGGGATGCGATGTTGTTGGCCGCGTGCCGCGATGCGGGCGTGCCACGAATCTACACGGAAGACTTTGGGTCGCCGTCACAAATCGACGGGATCGAAATTGTCAATCCGTTTCATGCGTCGCCGTAGTCGGACTTTGCGAGCTGATTGGAAATGTCCCGAATTCTGCTTCTGATCACCAAAATCCATCACGTTGGATCCAACATCCTCGGGCTGCTCATGTTCGGAGTCTTGATCATCACGTTGCTAATGGGAATCAGGTTCGTTGATTCGGGGATGCACCTGGTGGGCATTGCGTTTTTTGTCTTCGGAATGGCAACCGTCGCGGGTGTTGATTTTCTCTGGCGCTATGGCTCTGACCCACGGGATAGTGTTGGGCGTTTTGTTTTTCCCGGTTGCGGCGGTTGTGTTTGCTTAATACCGATTTGGCTTTATGTCTCCCTGGCCGTTGCTGGTTTGGGAATCGCTTTTTCGATTTTGGCGAGCAACAAGGGCTGGCAATGACCAAGGGACGGCGCTCGATGCCTGAAGGCGGGACGAGAAGCCGGCTGAAGCCGGCTCGAATTTGTGTTCACACGCACGATGACCACCGGCTGAAGCCGGTGGCTGACGGGGAGCCGGCTAAAGCCGGCTGATAGGCAATATGGCGATCGCAACGAACGACAAGCAGCTCCTCCCCCCCCAACTCCTCGCCCAGCTCGAGCGCCTCGAGCTCGTGTCGCGGAAAATCTTCCGCGGCCGCATGAAGGGGGAGCGGCGCAGCAAGCGCAAGGGGCAAAGCGTCGAGTTTGCCGACTTCCGCAACTACGTCCCCGGCGACGACCTGCGATTCATCGATTGGAACTTGTATGCCCGGCTCGACAAGCTGTTCCTCAAGCTCTTTCTGGAAGAAGAGGACTTGCACTTCTACTGCCTGATCGACACCAGCTTGAGCATGGATTTCGGCGAGCCGAGCAAGCTGGCGTACGCCAAACAGCTTGCCGCGGCACTGGGCTTCATCGGCCTGGTCCGCGCCTGCCGCGTGAAGATCGAAACCCTGGCGACCACGCACAAAAATCCCGGCCCAATTCTCCGCGGCCGCGCCAGCTTGTGGCGGATGATGGAGTACCTGGAGGGGATCGAGCCCGGCGGCAATGTCTCGCTGGCCGACGGGGTCAAGAACTTCTGCGTCCGCAACCACGGCAAAGGGATTCTGGTCCTGATCAGCGACCTGATGGACAAGGAAGGGTTCGACAAGGCATTTCGCTTCCTGGTCACGCAGCAGTTGGACGTGTACGTCCTGCACGTCCTCTGCCCGGAGGAGCTGAACCCCGAGATCAAAGGGGACCTGCGGCTCATCGACTGCGAGGACGAGGACGTCGCCGAGATCACCGTCAGCCGGCCGCTCCTCGACAAATACAAACGCACCCTGGCCACCTTCATCGACGGCGCTCGCGAATTCTGCGCCAGCCGCGGCATGAACTACCTGATGACCAGCACCGACACCCCCGTCGAGAAGCTCGTAGCCAACTACCTCCGCAAGCGGGGTTTGGTGCGGTGACGCCGAACGCGGTGTTATAATGCAGTGGCTTCGGTTCTCCGACATTTCCGATTCCAGCGAAACTGCCATGCCAATCCACGATTGGACGCGAGTCAGCCCCGGAGACTTCCACGACCTGCATCAAGTCTGGACTGGTCAGATTCGTACTGCCTTGAACGACGGAATCCTGCCAAGCGGCTATTTTGCGCAGGTGGAACAGCGAGCCAGCGGGGTGACGCCGGATGTCATCACGCTAGAGATGGAGGTTCCGGACGACTTGCCTGACCAAGGTTCCGGCGGCGTCGCCGTTGCGGAAGCTCCCCCGCGTGTTCGGTTTCACGGCGAACTGGACAAACGGCTCTACGCCGAAATGAAGAATCGCGTCCTGATTCGGCATGCTTCCGACAACAGGATCATCGCGATCATTGAACTCGTGTCTGCGGGCAACAAGTCCAATGAACGAGAGATTCAGCGGTTTGTGGAAAAGTGCGTGTCGGCAATCGACGATGGGATCCATCTCTTGATCATCGATCTTTATCCTCCAACCGCCAGGGATCCCTACGGTATTCATGGGGCAATCTGGTCGGAGCTAGGGGACACTCCTCCAATTCCTCCGCCGGAAAAGAACCTCACCTTGGCATCGTACATGGCTGCGAGAATTCCGCAGTACTTCGTGGAGCCAGTTTCGGTGGGGGACGTCATGATCGACATGCCGCTGTTCTATGCCGTTGGCCACTACGTGTCCGTGCCGCTGGAAAGCACATATATGGCCGCTTATCGCGGTGTTCCAGCACCCATTCGCGCGATCGTTGAAGCACAACCGACGTAGTCAAGCTCCGCCCCATGTCCATCCTCAACACGCTCCTCTGGTGGCAATGGGCCCTGCTGGCCCTCATCCCGCCGGCAATCATTGCGCTCTACTTCCTCAAGCTCAAGCGCCAGCCGCTGGCGGTCCCCAGCACTTATTTGTGGAGCCGGGCCATCGAGGACTTGCACGTCAACAGCCTCTGGCAGCGGCTGCGCCAAAGCCTGCTGCTCCTGCTCCAACTGCTGCTGATCTTTCTTCTGGCCCTCACTCTTCTCCGCCCCGGCAGCAAGGGGACCGAGCTGATCAACAAGCGGCACGTGTTCCTCATCGATACGTCCGCCAGCATGTCGGCCAGCGACATGGTCGGCGGCTTGACGCGGCTCGATGAAGCCAAGAAGCAGGTCAAGGCCCTCATCGACCAGATGACGACCAACGACCAGGCGATGATCATCACCTTCAGCAGCCGGGCCACGCCGATCCAGAGCTACACCAGCGACCGGCGGCTTTTGCGTCAGAAGGTCGAGTTGATCGAGCCGACCGTTCACACGAGCGACCTGAGCGAGGCCCTCCGCACTGCGTCGGGGCTGGCCAATCCGGGTCAGACCGGGGATGCGTCGGAGGGGGATACGAATGCCGCCGAGGCGATGCCGGCGACGGTGTACGTCCTCAGCGACGGCGGCTTTCCGCCGGTGACCAACTTCAGCCTGGGGAACCTGACCCCGGAGTACCTCAAGATCGGCGACGACCAGACGCTCTCGAACGTGGCCATCGTGGCCTTCGGGACCGATCGCAATCCCGACAAGCCGGAAAAGCTGGAAGTCTTCGGCCGCCTGGAAAACTACGGCCGCGAGCCGGCGAAGGTGGAAGCGTCGCTATTTGTGGGCGGCACGCTGGCCGACGTCGCCCAGGCGGAAATCCCCGCACGCGAGATCAAAGAGGGGCGCGACAAGGACGAAGCAAAGATCGACATCCCCAGCACGCCCGGTTCGGCAGGAGTCCGCTTTGAATTGCCGCTCAGCGAAGACCTCGAACGCAACGGCGTCCTCCGGCTGGAGATCAATGCCCAGGACTCGCTGCCGGCCGACGACCGCGCCTACACCATCGTCTCCGCGCCGCGGCCAGCGAAGATTCTGTACGTCACCAGCGGCAATGACGAGGCCATGCAACTGGCGCTGCACACCGAGGAATGCCGGCGGTATGGCGAAGTGGTAACGGTCGAGCCCAAGTACTTGGGCGACATGGACTACCAGAAGAAATCGGCCGACGGCTTTTGGGATCTTGTCATCTACGACAAGTGCGCTCCCCAGCAGATGCCCGCCTGCAACACGCTGTTCATGGGCTCCAAGCCGCCGGGGGATGCCTGGAAGGCGGCCGAGAAGCAGGGCCCTCCCTTCCTCACCGACATCGATCAGGTCCATCCGCTCACGCAGCAGATGAAGATGGACAACGTCAAGGTCGCGGAGGGGACGCCGCTGGCCGGGCCGCCGGGGACGACGATCCTGCTCGATTACGATGTGGGGCCGCTGTATGCCGTCGCTCCGCGGGCCGGCTACGAGGACGCGGTGCTCGGCTTTCCGATCATCGGCATTAACGCGGAGGGGAACCCGTTTGCCAATACCGACTGGCCCAAGCGCCGCAGCTTCCCGGTCTTTGCGCTGAATGCGGTCAAGTATCTTGGCGGCGTGAAAACGTCCACCGACGTGCCGAGCGTGAAACCCGGCACGCCGGCCATCCTGCGAGCGACGACGCCGGTCGCGAGCTTGACCGTCGAATCCCCCCGCCAGGACCGCTTCGAAGTGCCGCGCGAGGCTCAGAACAACTACATCTTCGCCCGGACCGACGAGCTGGGAGTATACGACGTGCGGGAAGGGACCGGGACGCAAGTCAACCAGAAATTCGTCGTCAACCTGTTCGACCAGCGGGAGAGCGACATCTGGCCGGAGCGCGAGGTCAACATCCAGCACGAAACGATCGAGGCCCAGGTCGTCCGCCAGTCCACGCGGCAGGAATACTGGAAGTGGATTTTGCTGGGGGCGATTGGGTTATTGATCTTTGAGTGGTACGTCTACAACCGGCGGGTGTATTTGTGACTCAGTTGTCTCTCTCTCGCGCTCTTTGCCACAAGCCAAGCAGCGTCCATCCGATACACCACACGAAAAACAAGGCAACGATTCCCCACGCCCACATCGCGCCGTCTTGCAACGCGTCAAAAAACTCGTCTGGCGGTCTAACTGTATGATTCATTTGATTCGTCACTCCACGCGCACCCGCTGGACGCCGGCTCGCTAACTTGGCACGACCCCGCCGGGCTTGCCCCGGCGGCTTGTTGACTCTGCACTACCAGGGACGAACCGGAACTCTTCGCCCTCGCCGAGCTTGCTCGGTGGAGCGAATGATCCGACCCATTCGCGCTGGTGCCGCCCAAGTCGTAAGTGCCGAAGATCCCCAGATGCACCTCATGGATCTGCCTCGGTTTGAGTTTGGTGCGCGTCAAGCCGCATGGAGTCCGGTACCATTGGCGGCTTTGTTATGCCAGCAGATGCAGCCATTTTGTCGGCCGATCTGACGGCGGCAACATCGGCCGCATTTACCATCGCCACATAGGCATGGTTTTCGCCGTCACGTACGAATCCTACGTCGATCCCCTGATCTTGGAGAAAACGCACGTATTCTTGCGCTTGGACATCCGCTGGCCAACCATTAGAGTCCGTCTCTTGATAATAGAAGATCGTGATGCGCATCGCAAAGGGCGTCGGGGCATCCATATCGATCACCTTCGCACCATCGATTCTCGACGGCGTCTGGCGCGTAACCACATTGCTATCCTGTGCGCAACCGGCGCCTAGGAGCAGCAGAGTCATTGAAAGGCAGCGTATGCCATTTGCAGGCACGTACGGTCGCTCTGACGGATTCATGGACTTGTGAGGACGGTCGAATCCAACGCAGGTGAGATCAGCGCCTCGCCGCACATCATTCGCTCCACCGAGCAAGCTCGGCGGGGGCACTTTTCGATTGGAATCATTGTAGTGCAAAGTCAGCTAGCCGCCGGGGCAAGCCCGACGGGGATTTGAGGAGATGATCATCGGCGATTCATCACTCCACCCGCACTCGCTGCACCCCGTGATCCACCAGCCACTGGAGCCACCGCTCGTGGTCCTCGGTCAGCTCGATTTGGGCCTTGTTCTCGGCATCCAGCGGCGAGACGACGTACACCACCAATTCCTCGAGCCACTTTCGCGCTTCCTCGACGTCAATCCAGTACTCGTTGGCTGCCAGGTCGGCCGGCGCGCCGTTTTCCCCCGGAGACGTCATGAAAAAGACGATCTCCGTGCGAAACCTCGTCGGCATTTCCAGCGGCGCGAGGTCGGGCCTGTCTACGGCAATGATCTTCATGGCGCGAGAATGACCAAGACCCAAGCCCCAATGACCAATGCGATCATACCATTGGTCATTGGGGCTTGGTCATTGGTCATTTCCCCGAGTACGGGTTGATTTGCAGCTTTCTGGCAATCTCCGCTTTCAGCCGTGCGACCACCGACTGCTTGTCGGTCTTGGCCAGGATTCGCTGCACGACCGCCTTGGGGCTTTCGCCTCCCCACGAGCTGCCGTGCTCGAAGTAGTAGCGGGCCGCTTCGCCGACGATGTACGAGCCGTAGCCGGCGGCGGCCCCCTGGGGAAGCGCTGTGATCAGCGTCGCCCCCATCGAGAACGCCTTGAGCGCGCTGACCGCCAGCGTCGAGGCGACGACCGAGAGCGTCATCCACCCAGCCGCCTTGGCGATCGACAGCGCCAGCGAGCGGGCGTGGGGCCACGACATCTCCAGACCGTACACATTGGCCAGCGTGATGATCATTGCCGCATCGACCGCGACCCCGCCGAAAATGTCCGCAAAACCAATCGGGTTCAGCCCGACCGCGATCGCCTTGACCGTCGCATAACTCCAGATGACTTGCGTCGCCCGCCGCTGGCGGAGCTGCACCCGCAACGCCGCGATCCGGTCGGTCTTGTCGGCGGCATACAGTGCCGCGTTGAGGGCGATCAGGGCCAGCCCCTCGCGGTCGAGCAGTTCGAGGATTTTGGCTTTCAACTCAGTAACGTCGGGCTCGGGCTTTCGCCATTCGCTCCGCTCTTTGCCGTCGGCCGACTGGATGACGTATTCCTGCTCGCGCGGATCGGCGGCGGCAGTCACGATCTGATCGGCGGGGATGACGTCCTTGAGCCGTTCATTCGCGATGACTTCGATCAGCCGCGCCCGCTGGTCGCGGCTGTAGAGATCGATTTTGTTGAGGACGACCAGCATCGGCTTGGAGAATGCCGCCAGGTTCACCAGGCTGGTGTGCTCGGTTTCGTTGAGGTCGGAGTCGGTGACGAACAGGATCAGGTCCGATCGCTGCGCCGCTTCGCGGGCCATCTGGCCGCGGGCGTCGCCGCCGACTTCGTTGATGCCGGGCGTATCGACGAGGACGACCTGCGACTGGCCCAGGCCGGGGAGGCAGTAGCCGGTGCCGTTCCACTCGACGTGCCAGATTTCCTTGGTCCAGCCGCCGCGGACATCGACCGAGGCGACCGCCTGGCCGACGAGGGCGTTGATCAGGGCGCTTTTGCCCGTGCTGATCTCGCCGAAGACGACGATCTCGACGCGGCCGCTGGAGAGCTTGTCGTGCATGTCCCGCAGGCCGGCCAGCTCGGCCCGCAGCTTCGCTTTCTCCTCATCCGTGCAATTCCTGTACTTGTCCAGCGCATGCTCGACCGCCGCGATCGCCTCGCGGTAGTGGTCGTCGGCAACTGCGGCGGATTCATTCATGTTGCGGGGCGCGAAGTCGATCGGTGTGGCAGTGCTGATTGTTTTTTAGCACAGAGGCGCGGAGGCACAGAGGCACGGAGCAGCAGGAGAGAAGTGAGGTCATTCGTTCTCGTCAGGCAGGGCGCCGTTGATCACGCGGTGCCGTCTTTGAGGACTTCGTCGCCAAAGTTGATTAAGAGACCGAGACGGCGGTCCATCACGCGGAGGTAGGTGAGAAGCTGGCGTTTGTGGACGGACGCAAGTTTCTCGAGCGATTTGATTTCGACCAGGATCATCTCCTCGACGATGAGATCGGCGCGGAAGGCCACGACGAACTGAATTTTGTCCCAGACGAGCGGGACCGGCTTTCTCGGTCCGCACTCTCAAGCCCCGCTTTCGCAGCTCGTAAGCAAGAATGTTTTGATAGACCGACTCCAGCAACCCCGGCCCCAACTTGCGATGAATGTCGATCGCCACGCCAATAATTGTTTCTGACAGTTCGTTGTACGTCATGGCAACCCTCCAAAGAAAGAAACTGCTCCAACGCAAAAATCATCTCTCTCTGTTCCTCTCTGTGGCTCTGTGCCTCCGCGCCTCTGTGCTAAAAACGAACGACTCCGAGTCCCGCTGAGCTTTGAGCCACCAATTCACGTGCCATCCCTATTCTCCCGATTTCCTGCCCCAAACATCTGCCGCGCTTGCTGGACGAGCTTGATCAATTCCGCCGGGCTGGTCAGCCGCTGCCATTCGCGGCGGGCCAGGTTGGCCAGGCCCTCGGCGGGCATTTGCATCTCGGCCTTGAAATAGCCGATGAACACCGCCCCGATCCAGCGGGTGACGAGCGCCTGCACGATTCCCTGCAAGAGGCCGCCGGCAAACTGCCCCGCCAGCGGGACCGTTCCCTTGAGGAGCGAGGCGATCACACTCGTCACGGCGGGTGCGGCCAGGTTCACGCCCAGAATCGCGACGAGATTCTTGCCGAGCTGCGACAGGAGCGTCATGGCCGCGTTGAAGTCAAGCGGCTGGCGGTAGACTTGGGCCAGATCGACCACCATCTTGGCCGTGATCGCACTGCCGGCAAACAGATCGAGCACCGGAAACGGGCTCACTGCCGCTGCGGCGCCTGCCCCCCACGTGTACTTATCGACCAGCTCCCACGCCCGCCGGTCGAGCGACTCGCGGACTTTTTGCTTCGCTTCGTCCACGAGCCCACGCGACTGGAGGAGCAGATTGGCCAACAGTAGGTCAGTCCCGTCGCGGCGGACAATGGATAACATCTTGTCGGCCAGCGACGCCAGGTCCGGCGGTTCGCGGACCTGCTCCTCCGCCTCGCTGCCATCGGGAAGGACGCGGACCCGCGTCCGCATCACCGACTGCGCCCGCACGGCAATCACGTCCTCGGCGGGAATGTACTCCTTCACCAGCGACGCGAGCTGGCCGACGAGCTTCTGCTGGTCGGCCGGCTCATACCAGTCGGCCTTGTTGAGGCACAGCAGCACCCGCTTTTCCATGTCCCCGAGCCGCGCGAGGAGCCTAAACTCCGACTGCCGCAGCGGGCCATCGACGACCATCAGCACTAGGTCCGCATCGCGGGCCGCTTCCGCGGCGACGGCAATGTGCTCCGCCCCGTCGATCTCGCCCAGGCCGGGCGTATCGACAAGCAGCACCTGGTCGTTGCCGGGCCAGGGAATCTCCTGCCGCTGAACGGTCGTGCCGCCGCGGGGATCGGTCTGAAAGGCGTCGCGGCCGGCCAGAGCGTTGAGCAGCGACGATTTGCCGCTGGAGACGGTGCCGAAGGCGACGATCTCCAGCTTGTGGGACCGCTGCTTCTGCTCGACCTTCGCGGCCAGCACTTTCAGCTCGCGTTTCACTTCGTCCGAGATGGCCGCATCGGCCTGCAAGTCGCCGACGGCGGCGAGATTGTCATCGACTTCGCGGCGCTGCTCGGCAGCCGAAAGCTGGCTCGGGTTTTTCGCCTGGCGCATTTTCTGCGCCTGCTTGGTCCGCGTTGCCGACCAGAGCTTCCAGAAGACGCCGATCGCCAGGCCCAGGAGGATCACGCCGCCGGTGCCGACAATCGCCAGGTAGAGATACGCCTGCCACTGCCCCCAACCACGCACCTTTTCGTACTGTTCGACCAGTTGCGGCGGCACCCAAACCAGCAAGACCCCGACAGCCGCTACAGCCGCCAGCAACAGGACTCGTTCGGACCAGCGGCTGGCAGGCATGGGGCGCAAATGGAAGGCGGGGCGGTCTCTAGGAGAGTGGGGAGCGGGCGGCTGATTCCGCGTCACGACGGGCAAGCGTATGCCACTATTGTACTTACAGCATTGACTCGCGACACGCGGAAGGGGGATAACTGGCCAACTCGAAGCTCAGGTTTTTGGAAAGGCGGAGTCGGTCGTTTTTTGACACGGAGGCACGGAGGCGCAAAGGCACAGAGTAGCAGCTAAATACCCGACTCTCCACTTGAACAACGACGGCGCTGCCAATCACGCTATTCGGACAGCAGACACCAATCTTATGGAAATGAATTCCACTTCCGTCGATCCGGCCAGAACTGCCGGCGGGTCGCTCCTCTCGCCGGGATTCCTCGGCCTGCTGGCGACCCAGTTCCTCACCGCCGTCAACGACAACATCTTCCGCTGGCTGGTCATCGGCATTGGCAAGGACCACGTCGCGGACTATGCCGCGAAGCACGGCAGCGGCACCTGGCTCACGGAAGGCAACGTGCTGATGGCTGGCACGGCTTGCTTCGTCCTGCCCTATCTGGTGCTGGCTGCACCGGCCGGCTACCTGGCGGACCGGTATTGCAAGAAGCAAGTCATCGTGGCCTGCAAGTTTGCCGAGATCGTGATCATGGCGCTGGGAATCGGCGCAATCCTGCTGGGGCACCTGCCGGCGGCGACGGCATTGGCCCTGCTGTTCGTGGTGCTGGCGCTGATGGGGGCACAAAGCGCTCTCTTCTCGCCCGCGCGTTCGGGGAGCATTCCCGAAGTGCTACACCCGGACCACATCTCCAAGGCCAACGGATTTTTCGGCCTGGCCACCGTCGTGGCGACCGTGATCGGCATGGCAATCGGCTGCTTTTTGGCCGATTTCACGGAGCCCAAAGGGATGGAGAATGTCGGCTTGTCGGCAATCGTGCTGATCGGCATTGCCGCGGTGGGGACCGCCACCAGCCTGGCAATTACGAGCCTCCCCGCCGGCAATCCCTCGCGGACGTTCCCCTGGGACGCGCCGGTGCAGATGGTCCGCGATTTCAAGCAACTCAGTTCGCACCTGCCGATGCTCCGCGTCGCCGTCGGCATTGCCTTCTTCTATGCGATTGGCGCACTAGCCCAGCTCAACATCGACCAGCTCGCCGCCGAAGGAGGAGCATCCGGCGATACGTCGAAGCTGCCGCTCTTGATCTCGCTGATTGCCGGCGTCTGCGTCGGCAGCGTGCTGGCCGGCATCTGGTCCGGCGACCACGTCGAGCTGGGGATATTGCCGCTGGGAGCGTTCGGCATGGCGGCCGGGTCGCTGCTGCTGTTCACCGTGCCGAAGGACCTGTTCAACGGCGCGGCGGGCGCAAACGGCGGCGTCGTGTGGGCCTGCACGCTGCTCTTCTTTCTCGGCTCAAGCGCGGGGCTGTTCAGCGTGCCGCTGGAAGCGTACATGCAGCACCGCAGCCCGCGGGCCAGCCGCGGCTCGATCCTGGCGGCGTCGAATTTCCTCACTTTCAGCGGGATTTTGCTCTCGTCCCTGATCTTCGCGGGGCTAAGAATTCCTTATTGGACCAGCGGCGTCGAAACGGCCCCGCTGCTGAACGCCCGGCAGATTTTCCTCCTCGCCGGCCTGCTGACGATTCCAGTCTTTTTCTACATCGTGTGGCTGATCCCGCAGGCGTCGCTGCGGTTTGTGACCTGGCTCTTGAGCCTGACCATCTACCGCATCCGTGTCTACGGCAAGGAGAACCTGCCGCGCGAAGGGGGAGCGCTGCTCGCTCCCAATCACGTCACCTGGATCGACGCCATGTTTCTGATGCTCGTCAGCTCGCGGCCGATCCGCATGGTCGCTCTGTCGAGCAACCTGGAGAACAAATGGCTCAAGCGGATGGCCGACCTGTTCGGCGTGATCCCGATCAACCCGGCCAAGCCGAAGATGGTGATTCAAGCATTCCGCACGGCCCGCGAAGCCCTGAATCAAGGGGAGCTGGTCTGCATCTTCCCCGAAGGAGGGCTGACCCGCACCGGCCAGGTGCAATCCTTCATGCCCGGCATGATGAAGATCCTGGAAGGGACGAGCGTGCCGGTGATTCCCATCTATTTAAGTGGCCTGTGGGGTAGCATCTTCTCGTTCGAGGATGAAAAATTCTTCTGGAAGTGGCCTCGGCAATTGCCGTATCCTGTTTCGATCCACATTGGTCCCGCGGTCGGCGATCCCAGCGAGCTGCACAACATTCGGCAGGCGGTGCTGGAGACCGGATCGCACGCGGAACAAGAGCGAGCACGAGCATCCATGCAACTAATCACTAAAACTTTCATCCGGGCCTGCAAGCATCGCAAACGGACCAGCAAGGTCGCCGATTCGATGGGGGCCGACATGACCGGCGGCGAGGTCCTCATGCGGGCCCTCATCCTGCGGCGGCTCCTCAGGCGGCACGTGATTGCCGCGGACGAGCAGCACATCGGGATCCTCCTGCCGCCAGGAGCCGCCGGCTTTCTGACGAACATGGCGCTGGCCCTCGACCGCCGCGTCGCCGTCAACCTCAACTACACGGTCACCCCCGACGTGATGAACCAGTGCCTGGAATTGGCCGGCATCAAGCACGTCCTGACCAGCCGCAAGTTCATCGAGAAGATGCCCGACTTCGCCGGCATTAACGCGGAGCTCGTCTACCTGGAAGACTTTCGCGAAAACCCCGCCAAGGGGCCGACGCTCGCCGACAAGATCAGCGGCTGGGTCGGCGCGAACCTCTGCCCGGCCGCGATGCTGGAGTCATCGCTCGGCCTGGCCGACGTGAAGCCCGACGACGTCCTGACGATCATCTTCACCAGCGGCTCCACCGGCACTCCCAAGGGGGTCATGCTGACCTACGCCAACATCGCCCACAATGTCGAGGCGATCGACCAGGTCGTCCATTTGCGGCCGAGTGATGTCTTGATCGGCATTCTCCCCTTCTTCCACTCCTTCGGGTACACGGTCACTCTGTGGGGCACGGCAACCCTCGACATCAAGGGGGCGTTTCACTTCAGCCCGCTGGACGCCAAGCAGATCGGCAAGCTGACGCAAAAGCACCAGGGGACGCTCCTCCTGGCCACGCCCACCTTCCTGCGGACCTACGTGCGGCGGTGCGAGAAGGACGAGTTCGCCACGCTGGACGTTGTCGTTGCCGGGGCAGAAAAGCTCCCCATCGACCTGATGGATTCGTTCGAACAAAAATTCGGCGTCCGGCCCGTGGAAGGGTACGGCACCACCGAGCTGGCCCCGCTGGTGAGCGTCAACGTGCCCCCCAGCCGGAGCATCGACAATTTTCAGAAGGACCGCAAGGAAGGCTCGGTCGGCCGGCCGGTCCCCGGCGTCACCGCCAAGACGACGAACCTCGACACGGGGGAGACGTGCCCGGCGGACGAGCCGGGCATGCTGTGGATCAAAGGCCCCAACGTGATGAAGGGGTATCTCCATCGCGACGACCTGACGAGCCAGGTGACCAAGGAAGGCTGGTATCAGACCGGCGACATCGCCCGCATCGACGGCGAGGGATTCATCCACATCACCGGCCGCGAAAGCCGTTTCTCGAAGATCGGCGGCGAGATGGTGCCCCACATCCAGATCGAGGAGCTGCTCTGCAAGTCGCTCGGCGGCTCGGAAGAAGCGGCCCCCGAGCTAGCGGTGACCGCTGTTCCCGATGCGAAGAAAGGGGAGCGGCTGATCGTCCTGCACACGAAGCTGACCCGCAGCGTGGACGAGCTGCGCAAGAGTCTCTCCGCGGCCGGCCTGCCGAACCTGTTCATCCCCAGTGCCGACAGCTTCCTCGAGGTGGACTCGATCCCCATCCTGGGCACCGGCAAGCTCGACCTGCGGGCGCTGAAGAAGTTAGCTACAGAAAAGGTGGCAGAGGAGAACGTGGGGGCGTAGGCGCGGTTCCAATCGTTGGGTGGCGTAAACCGGCGGTTGTCCCAAGCTACGACTGCCACCAGCACTCGTTGGATCGGCTGATGAAATCAGTGGCGACGGCGTTAACTGCCGAATAATCCCAACTGAGATCGGCTGTAATTAGGGACTGCTAATTCTGGCCACCGCTCCACAAAGGCGGCAGCGTGAACTCGCCCCAGCTCACCAGGCTCAATTTTGTATAGTCCACCGCCGTAGACCCGACCTTCGCCACGAAGCTCGTGTCCCGTGATGCGGCCGAGGATTTCATGCACTTCGACCAATCGCTCCGGATGCTCGTGGAGCATGGCTCCGAGCGAACTCTTTGGGTAGAGCATCAAGTACAGATTTGTCGCTATCGCCCTTGAGCAATTGAGGACGAATCGAAAGGGCCGTTTTTCATTGGCGCCTCGGCCCATGTAAGTGCAGAGAAACGGACATGGATCGCGTCGTTCCTGCTTGTACCACGGCGTCCGTTTGCCGACGAGATAGCCGTCTTTGACTCCCAGTGCCTCCGCGTTTTGCAGATACTGCCACAGCGACGGGTGACGAAGCTCAACAACGGACTCCGGCAAATCGCAGTCAATAACGCAAAGTTGACGATCGATTCGCGGATAGCCGTCACCATCGGACTCGATGATAATGGACTTGAGATGCCGCGGACTGGGAAGTATCGGCCGAAGATAGTCCGTCGGGAGCCGGCGGCGCTCGGCCTCGGCCCGTTCGAGCACGAAGAATGAGTTGCCGCCAGTAGCGATTCCACGTTGGATATTAAAAAAATCCGCGAGCATCGGCCCGTGGCCGCTATTGCGACAACGCCGGTCATTTGTCGCGTGGATCGGAAACTCTGACCACTTTCGCGAATCTCTTAGTTGTTTAAGGGAGACTTGTTCGCAAGCATCCGGGTTGGCCATCGTGCCGCCAAAGGTAAACTCCACGACATGGTCGTCCGGTGGCTGGGCCTTGCGGAGCACCACGACAACGGACGACACCAGCGCATCATCAAATTGAACATCCGCGGGTTCGAAGCGATGAGCGCGGACCAGAGTTACACGATCAGTGAGATAACGCTTCAATGCGGTCCCGTAATTGACATCCATGAATTCCGATGGGATGAGCCATGCGGCATAGCCGCCATCCTCGAGCCACGCTGACGCAAGCAGAACAAAGTAGACGTAAAGGCCGGCGAGTCCGTTTACCTGAAGTCCCGTCAACTGGTAGGCTAGCGACTGAAGGCGTACTTTTTCTTCGCGGTCGATATGGTGATGTCGGACGTAAGGTGGATTGGCCAGGATCAGATTCGGCGCCTGAGGCGGAAGATCGTCGGCCACGATGCGCGTGAAGTCGCCGCAAATGACTTGAAGACCGCGCTCCGACCAGAGACTAAGGGCGGCGTTGGCGAAGTCTGCATCGATTTCAATTCCAACAGCGCTCCTAATTCGATCCGGTCCGAATACAGCGAGCGCTGAGGAAAAGAAACTGCCGGTGCCGCAAGACGGATCGGCGAAGCGAATGCCGCCTGTAGAGGCTGGAAGTAAGGAGCCGACGTATCGAGTAATTTCCGCCGCAAGTTCGTAAGGAGTCGCGAACTGGCCGAGTTGGTTTCTTTTCGCCAGCGACCGCGCGCTGTCGAGAGTTCCTTGTATCTCGGCTCGAAGACGCTCTTGCTTGGCGGTTTCGACTTGCGGGGGCAGCATTCTCATATCGTTAGTGTACCCGCCATCAGCGCGGAAATGAGGTCCTGACTTTCCGGAACAATCTCGGACCCGGTCAATCGACCGTAAACCGTGACACAACCGTTGGGAGCCACGAAGATTCGGCCCTCGACATCCGGTGTTGGAATATTGCCGAGCAACAGTCCTTTCGCGAGCGGCACAAAGTAGGTGGCCTTGGTTGTGTTGGGATCGATTCGAGGCTCAATCTCGCTGGTCGCAATAAGACGGAGCAGCGCGGAAAATGGCAGAACGTAGGCTTGATCGAAGAACACTTGCGGCGATGTACAAAGGCTTGCCAGCGGTGTTTATCCAGCGCTTGAGGGCCTCCAGGTCTTCATCCTTCACGGTGAAGCTAAGCGGCACTTCGGCGGCGATGGCTTTCCGCACATCCCACAGGCTCGTTTCGACTTCAAACGCGGAATCGGCGCGGCGAAGGTAGCCATCGCATTGCGCGTTGTCCCAATGCTGCAAGTCGGGGGTCCACAGGTCGTTCCCGCGTTCTTCAATCAGAACTCGACGAGGCAGCGACAGCAAGTCTGGACGCTTCCAGCGACCACTTGCAGACCAAGCCTGCAATGCAAATTCGTTCAGAGCGTATTGCCTGAATGCTGCCGCATCGGTGAACGGCTCGCTTCGGGAGGTGCCATACGGAATTACGCGATGAGCAGCGTCGCTGTTGAACAGGTTGGCAACGAGGCGCTCGGCCCAGTATCCGTTGTCATAACGCGCTAGAAAGTCGCCACCTCGCGGAGACTGAATGCTCAACAAGCCCTTCCAGCCCGCAGCATTGTACGCCTGAATCCAGCGACGAGCTCCCGCACTGTCCATCGCTGACTGCTTGCGTGCGACGCGCACGTCGCCCGACTCGAGAAGCGCAAGAATGAACCTGGCCCGCTTGGCCGCAAATCGATCGGGCCCGTGGCCTTCCGCCATTGCTTCCAAAAACTGATGCTCGTCGACGGATGTTGGCCGGGTGAGCGGATGATTCGACATGGCGGTAGGTTAATGCCGTATCCGCGAGTCGACAATCCTCCAAAGCACGCCGGGTGCCACTGGCGGGCCGCCCGCCAGTGGGAACTGCGGACTAACCATCCATCACCACGAGCCGCAAGCACCATTTTGGCAGGACTCAGCCCCCAACGACAAACCTCCATCCCGGCATAAATGCCGGGGCCGAAAGCTTAACGGCCGTAAACGGCCGTCAGTGTCCCAGGCCGTCCTTACTGCACCAGCCATCGCCGCGACGGTCACTCCAGCAGCTTCCGCATCCCGTCCATCAGCACGCGCTCCACCTGCGGCGCTGTGTTCGACGAGCTGGGCTGCGTCTCGTAGCCTCCTTGCGAGTAGGCGATCTCGGTGCCGATGTAGCCGGTGCCGCCGTCGCCGTAGGCCGCCATGCAGACGGTGTCCTCCGGCCGCATCTGCTGCGCGGCCAGTTGATATTCGACGAACAGCTCCCCCGGCATGTGCAGGATGTAGACGCTCCCCAGCTTGAGGCAGCAGAGCTCGATCGGACTGCCGTGCTCCATCCGCAGCACGAACGCCAGCTTTCCAGCGGCACTCAGCCGGTCGCTTTCGCTAGCCTGCGGATCGTCGAGCGTGGCCCGCAGCTTGTCCGCGTCCAGGTGCGGGGCGACCGGCAGCCGCACTTTCTGCACTCGCCACTGGCAATCGGCAGCGGACAGCGGCACTCGCTTGGTCGCTTCCCACGCGCGGCGCATGCCGTCGGCCATCCGCTGCGTGAGCACGACCCGCATCGCGGGAGTGCCGTCGTTGTACTTGCCGGCGGCCACATTGCCGCTGGCGCCGTTGAAGTGGACCAGCGTCAGGCCGCCGCGAGCCCGCTCGTGCTCGGCCCGCGCCAGGCCGACGAACTCGCTGGTCACGTCCCCTTTACCGAAGTAGCTTTGCGGATGGGTGGCGTAGTAGCTCAGCGACACTAGCGGCCGGTCGTCCTGGAAGAACGTCACCATCTTCAAGAGCGGATCGATCACCCCTTCCGGCGCCGCAAGGGCCTCCTCGACGCGCGAGGCGCTCAGGTCGTATCCCTGGCGTTTGGCTTCCGCGGTTAGCCGCGTCAGGATCGGCTCGGGAATGCGATAGGAGCTCGAGCGGGCGATTGCCACGCGGCCGTCGGGACCGAGAATGCGGCGGTTGGAGGCAACCTTTTCGACCCGCGCCTCCCCCAGCCCCAGATGGGTCACGACCTGGGCCTTCGCCAGCGACGCCTTCGCCGCCTCCGCGGCATTGGCGATCGTCTTCCGCACGAAGGGGACGTCGAACCGCTTCCCGGACAGCCCGTGCGGAGCCAGCAGCTCTTCCGCGCTGAAGTCGCAGCGGACGCCGTCGTGCTGGTGCAGCACGTGGACGCAGACCCGATCGGCCGACGTGCCGACCGCCGCCGCCAGGCTCTCACGCCAGGCGTCGTGCCCCCCGTTGGCGATGCCGATCCAATCGACGGCACACAGCACGATCGGCTTTCCCGCCCCTAAGAGGACAATGCCGCGGGCGGAGAGAGGGTCTTCGATCTTGCGGGCCAGGGCGTAGGCGACGGGCGTCCCCAGCGGCGGCGTGGCATCGACCTGAAACAGGGCGACGCGCAGCGATCCGCCCGGCGGGCCTTCCTCGGCAGCTTGCAGGGGATCGCTGATGGCCGCGGTGGCGAGGAGGACGAGTGCGAACCTAAATCGGCGCAGCATCATTTGGTCGGCGGTGGGAGGAAGAGGAACGACTGCGGGAGCGCTAGGAGCCAGCCGCATCTTACCCGAGGCTTCCCGCTCGACGCCATAACGCGCGGCACTGCCTCGCCCGCGGTGCGAAGTGCGCAGCGCCCAGCGACCGGCGGCATTTCGCCGAGGCGGAGTCGTCCGGCGTGCCAAGCCAAAAAGATTCTTTTGTACAAGTGAACAAGTATTATGTTTGGAGCGTCTTACCAGTGGGTGACTGCGCGGGGGCTGCGGCTGGCAAGCGGTTCCCCGGTGATCTTTGGCAATTCAACAAGCAGCAAATCTACCGGCTCATTGCCCGCGGCGGGGTGGCCCTGACGATAGTGTACACGGTGGCATGCCCCGTGTGCCACGGGAGGCCGCCGCCAGTGTGAAGCGAGAACACGCCCTCGGGTAGTGGTACAGTTTCGATTTTCGGGGTGCCTAGGAATTAGGCACCAGTCTTCCAGAATTCCCACCATCGTGCCAATACCGGAGGCGTTGGCGTCTCCGAAAGCCTCGGTACAACTGGCGGTCTTTCTCCGCGCTTCCGGTGCAGCGGCTTCCATCCATCTCGTTCTGAAAATTTGGCGGCATCTAGTGGCACATATCCGTCCACACTGAACCCGAACGGATGTGGCGAGTCCTTCGGCCAGATAATGTCCTGCATCGCTTCGTTGCCAAGAACTGCGACGCCAGATACAGATTTGTCTTGCGCTTCTTGGTACTTCATCCCGCCCATTCTAGCCCTCGCTGCGACGCGTTCCATCCTGATCGACGAGCCGGAACCCATTTTCCGCCGACAGGGTTCTGGACAAAAAGTCACTAATGCGTATAATGCCAGTACTGGCCTGTGCGCCCGATTTGCTCTTTGACAAGTTAATCCCCACGGTGACCGGCGGCAGCGATTCTTCGCTTCTGCGCCGACCGCCCAATCTGCCCCGTTTGACAGGTTTTTTTGACAAAACCCCCCTCTTGGTGTCAAACAACCGGCCGGCATGATCGTGGCCCCGGTTTCTTCTTATCGCGCTAGCGCCCCCGGGCGGATAAGTGTTTGGAAGTACACGTAAGTGCTTGGGGCGCCGTCGATTGTGTCCGCGACGCCCGCCGTGGCACCGCCGAGATTGGCGCGAGCGGACGATCACGGTCGACTGCCCCGGCCTCAACTTACGGCACAGTCGGCGGACAGCGACCAGGAATCAGGGGCCAGGAATCAGGATCAGCGGTCAGCCAATAACGCGCTTATTAAAGGAAAATCCGACGGTTTCTCTAAAGGATTGGAGGGCAAGGAGTTAGGTGGCTGTGAGCCAAGCGGCGGGTGGCAGCGGCGCTTATTAAAGAAAAATCCGTTGGTTTCTGTAAACCGTTTTGTGGTAAGTGGTTAGATGCCGAATTGGGCCGTAGAAAAAACGCGAAATCGCTTATCAGACTTGGGTCACCGGCTCCTGGCGTCCCACAAGCCCGACGCGCCAGCGAGGGAACCGGAATGGTCGAAAGGGCTACTTCGCGGCTGCCTCAATCTGCACCGTCAGGCTCCCCTCATTATCCGCCAGCTCCGCCGGCGAGTCGTTGATCTGGAGGTAGAGTGTCCCCGCTGCGGTCGGCTCGATGACGGCACCCAGGCCGATCGGCTGCGGCACTGCCAGCGGGGTCATGGCGCCGGGCGGCTGCTCGACGTCGCCGACAGCCGCCAGCAGCATGCCCAGCGGCTGGCCGCGGTAGTAGCGGATCGTCACTCCCCCCGGCTCGCACCACCAGACCTTCGGCTCCGCGGCAATCTGGTACCGGCCACTGGCGGAAAGCCGATACCTTTTGCCCGCCTCCACCTTCAGGCCGGCCGATTGCCAGCCGCGATCGGCCCTGATCGTCACCTTCGCTCCGCTGGCGGGCAGCGGGGCAACTTCGGCCTTGCGGAAAACGGCCGAGCGGGCCGCGTCGTAGCCGTACTCGATGTTCGCGACGCAGAGCTGCCAGTCCTCGCGAATCGCCGGCCAGTGCTCGGCGAGCTTGTCGCGGAGGGAGTCGGAGAAATGCCGCGAGCGGTCGCGGGTGTTCGTTTTGAGATCGCGAAAGGGGGCTTGAGTCAGCGGGTGGGCATCGAGGAACATCGCGGCGGCCCACGACCAGGCGTAAGCTTCGACGCGAAGGTGGGCCCGCGAATCGTAGGCAAACACTTCCTCGAGCGTCAGACCGCGGCCGGCCTCGAAGTCATCGCGGATCGACTTGACCCGCCCCCAGTAGGGGACTTCGTCCGTGGATTTCGGGGCGTAGCCAAGCGTCAGCTTGCCATCCTGCCACGAGTGCAGGCCCAGCAGCTCCGCCATCCCTTCCATGTACCACGGCGGGCCGGCACCGCCGTGCCAGCGGTTCATGAAGGCGTGCGTCCCTTCGTGCAGCATCAAATGCCGGCGGTAGTAGGGGCTGGGCTGCTCGTACCACCAGAACTCGCTCTCCCGCTGAAAGCCGCTCTGAAAATCAGGGAGCGTGGGCGGAAAAAGTCCCGCGCCGACAAACCGCTCCTTGTCGCGGATCAAGTAGCCGACCAGCTTCCACTCGGCCATTTTCTCCCGCGGGACGGCGAAGTAGTCGCACCACAGGGGCACTGCCTGATCGAAGACCGTCGGCAGCTCATCCACCTCGGCGGCGGGCGGCAGGTCGGTATACAGGATCAGGTGCTTGCCGGTCAGCTTGCGAATGCCGGCGGCAGCCGCTTGGGCGTCGTTGATCTCGGGGAGCCGGAACTCCTCGGCGACGGCGCGGGCGGCGAGGTCGGAGAGATTTTTTTCGGGAAGGGGGCGGGCGGCGGGCGTCGTGTTCTTGGCTGCCCCAGCTTGTCGAGCCGGCGGCGGCTGGAATGATTTGGGCGGGGCCTCTGAAGCTGGTACCTTAGAGGATTTAGCGGTGGCGACGGGCTGCGAGGATTCGGGGCCGTCGCCGCAGCCGAGCGTTGCGATTTTTACACAGAGGCACAGAGGCACAAAGGCACGGAGCAGCAGAGATTGATGTTGATTGCCAGCCATGCTGCTCTGTGCCTCAGCGCCTTGATGCCGCTGTGATGAAAGATCCCATGACCCTACAACATCTTACCTTTCCCGAACCGTTGAGTGCTGTGATGCGGTCCGTTGCGTTCCTGCTCGCTGCGTTTGTTTCTTGCTGCTGCGGCTGCGGCGGCAAGGAGGAAGTCGTCGTTTACACGGCCCTCGACCGCGAGTTTTCCGAGCCGATTTTGGAAGACTTCGAGAAGCAGACCGGCGTGACGGTTCTGCCCAAGTACGACGTCGAATCGACCAAGACGGTCGGCCTGGCCAATGCAATCCTGGCGGAGAAGAACCGGCCGCGGTGCGACGTCTTCTGGAACAACGAGATCCTGCACACGCTGCGGCTGGAAAAGGCGGGGGTGCTCGACGTCTACCGCTCACCGGCTTCTTACGGCTTTCCGTCGGCATATCGATCGCCCGACGGCACCTGGCACGGTCTGGCGGCCCGCGCGCGGGTGCTGATCGTCAATACGACGCTGGTGCCGGAGGACGAGCGCCCCGATTCGATCGAGGACATGACCGATCCGAAGTGGAAGGGGAAAGTGGGCATTGCCAAGCCGCTGTTCGGCACGACCGCCACGCATGCCGCCGTGCTGTTTGCTTCGCTCGGAGATGAGAAAGCGAAGGACTTTTTCAAGCGGCTGAAAGCCAACGACGTCCGCGTCCTGGCGGGGAACAAGCAAGTGGCCCTCGACGTCGGCAGCGGGGCGCTGGCCTTCGGCTGGACCGACACCGACGACGCGATCATCGAGCGCGACCACGGCAGTCCGGTGGCGATCGTCTTCCCCGACCAGGCCGACGATCAGATCGGCACGCTGTTCATTCCCAACGCGCTGGCGATCATCAAGGGGTGCCCGAACCCGGAGCGGGCCCGGCAGCTCGTCGATTTCCTGCTCGCCCCGGCGGTCGAAGAGCGATTGGCCAAGGGGGAAAGCGCCCAGTTTCCCGTCAACCCGGCGGTGAAGACGCCGTCGCGGGCGGCACCCAAGGACGCAGCGAAGATCAAGTGGATGGAGGCCGATTTCAATGCCGCCGCTGAGAAGTGGGAGACGGCCAGCGGGTATATCGAGCGGGAGTTTCTGAGGCAATAAGTCATGCTTTGAGGGGAGAGGAACACCGATCTTCGCTAATCCGCACTCGACAATCAGCTCACTCCCACTCAATCGTCGCCGGCGGCTTGCTGGAAATGTCGTAGCAGACGCGGTTGACCCCTTTCACTTCGTTGATGATCCGCGTGCTGATGCGGGCCAGGACGTCGTAGGGGAGATGAGTCCAGTCGGCAGTCATGAAGTCGTCGGTGTTCACGCAGCGGAGGGCCACGACGTTATCGTAGGTGCGGGCATCTCCCATCACGCCCACGCTTTGCACCGGGAGGAGCACGGCAAACGCCTGCGACGTTTGGCGGTAGAGCCCCGCCGCTTTGATCTCCTCGATCATGATCGCGTCCGCTTCACGGAGAACATCCAGCCGCACTTTCGTCACTTCCCCCAGGCAACGGACGGCGAGGCCCGGCCCGGGGAACGGATGCCGCCAGACGAGATCTTCGGGCAGTCCGAGCTCCAATCCGAGCTTGCGGACTTCGTCCTTGAACAGGTCGCGGAGCGGCTCGACCAATTCAAAGCCGAGCTCCGCCGGCAGTCCGCCGACGTTGTGGTGCAGCTTGATGGTTGCCGCCGGTCCGTCGGCCGCCGCGCCGCTTTCGATCACGTCGGGATAGAGCGTCCCCTGCGCCAGGAACTGCGCCCCCTGAATCTTGAGGGCTTCCTCCTTGAAGCACTCGATGAACGCATGTCCAATCCGCCGCCGCTTCTCCTGCGGCTCGGTAATTCCCGCGAGGGTCTTCAAAAACCGCGCCTCGCCATCGACGACGTGCAGGTCGGTCTTGAAATGCTTGGTGAACTCGGCAATCACCGCTTCCTGCTCGTCCTTTCGCAACAGGCCGTTGTTGACCAGGATGCAAGAAAGCTGCGGCCCGATCGCCTGGTAAAGGAGTGCCGCGGTGACGGCCGAATCGACGCCGCCGGAAAGGCCGCAGATAACGCGGCCGCTGCCGATCCGCCGGCGCATCTTCTCGATCGACTCCTTGGCAAAATCCCCCAGCCGCCAGGTGCCCGTACAACCGCAGACGGTCATCAGGAAATTGTGCAGCATCGTCCCCCCCAGCGGCGTGTGCGTCACTTCCGGGTGGAACTGCACGCCGAAGACCGGCAGCGTCTTGTGGCGCACGGCGGCGATGGGACAGGTTTGCGTCCGCGCGAGGGAAATAAAATCGTCTGAGACGCGAGCCACCTGGTCGCCGTGGCTCATCCAGACGTCGATCGTGTCCGTAATACCGGCAAACAGGTCGTCGTGCTTCTCCACCTGGACGCGGGCCCGGCCGTACTCGCGGGCCGGGGCGCTATCGACCTTGCCGCCGAGCACTTCGCACGCAAGCTGCATGCCGTAACAGATGCCCAGGACCGGAATGCCAAGTTGGAAGATCGCCGGGTCGCACTTGGGAGCGCCGTGCTCGTAAACGCTGCTCGGTCCGCCGGAGAGGATCAGTCCGCGCGGAGCGTGCTTCTTGATCTGCTCGGCGCTGATGTCGTGGCGGACGATCTCGCAGTAGACGTGATTCTCGCGGACGCGGCGGGCGATGAGCTGGGCGTACTGCGCTCCAAAGTCGAGCACCAGCACTCGTTCCTCGGCAGTCGAGCGAGCTTCCAGCGGCGGGGCGGCGGCGAGCTTGGCGGACATGGGACGTGTCCTCGATCGTGAAAGCAAAAACGCCCCGCGGGCAGGGCGAGGCGAATCGTGCATTCTAGCGGCAGGGAGGGGATGGTAGCATGGGGGGACGGTCGCGACTTGCTGGCCAAGACAATCGGCAGGCGAAATTCCGGCGGCGGACCACGAACCTAGTTATGGTAATTGTCGAAGAAATGCTGGCGGCTGCTAATGCCCTGAATCAGGCTGGACTCGATTACGCAATTTGCGGCGGGTTTGCCGTGATTATCCACGGATACTCCCGTCTCACGAAGGATATCGATTTCCTAGTCCATCCCAATGACGTTGAACGAATTGTTGTCGAATTGGCGAAGCTCGGATTTGACGAAGACACCGGGACAATCGTTTTCCGAGATGATGCCAATGAGCCGCAACCAGTGCGGCGCGTTGTAAAATTCTCAGGCAACTCGTACCTGATCATCGATCTGATTCATGTGACCCCAAAGCTCTCGAACGTTTGGGAGACTCGACAGCCGAAGGATTACGAGGGAGGACAGTTGACAACGGTCTCACTGGAGGGACTCCGAATCATGAAGATGCGGGCTGGACGAACCCAGGATTTGCTCGACATTCAAAAGCTGGAGCAAGCTCATGAAGAACCCATGGACGAGCCATGAACTTGATTCTGACATGTCCCCCGCGGCGATCAGTCGCCGGCTGGCAACCCTGGAGGAGTTGTACCAGGCCTGGCGCGACATGTGCCGCATCGGCCTGGCCAGGCAGCCTGCCCCGGAAGGCCGCTTCGCACTTCCGCCTGGCGCGACCAGACTGACGATAGGTCCAGCGCTGCGGGATCGAAAGGCGCCCTAGTCCACTCGCAATTCCCGCGATGGCAACCCCCTTGGCCCTCCCTTCTCCTTCGCGGTAGTGTGGAGCCCATGCTTATCCTCCTCACCAACGACGACGGCATTTACGCTCCCGGGCTGGCGGCACTGGAAAAAGAACTGCGGCAGATCGGCGAGGTGTACGTCGTCGCGCCGGCGGTTGAGCAGAGCGGCGTGGGACACTCGATTACGTTCTTAATGCCGCTGGTCTGCAAGGAGGTCTACGACGGCGATCGTCGCCGCGGCTGGGCGGTGGAAGGCAGCCCGGCCGACAGCGTGAAGATCGGCATCTTCGAGTTCTGCCCGCGGAGACCCGACCTCGTCGTCAGCGGCATCAACGGCGGGTTGAATGCCGGCATCAACGTGCTTTACTCCGGCACGGTGGCCGCGGCCATCGAAGGCGCCTTCTTCGGCATCACGAGCATCGCCTGCTCGCTGGAGTTCAACGACCACGCGCAGTACGGCAAAGCGGCCAGAATCTCCCGGCGTGTGATCGAGCAGATTCTCAAGCGCAAAGACCCCGAGCCGGAGCTTTACAACCTGAATATCCCCACGGCGGCCGTGGACCGCGCGCACCCCGGCGACGTGAGCATCGTCCCGATGGGCGTTTCCCGCTACGGTGAACACTTCCTCAAGCGGACCGATCCCCGCGGAAGGACCTATTACTGGGCCACCAACGACCCGCCGGCCCGCCCCGAAGGACACGAAACCGATCTGACCGCTTTGGCGAAGGGATTTATCACGCTCACACCCCTCCAGTACAATATGACCAAGCAAGCCGTGCTCACGGAGATGGAAAGCTGGACCCTCAAAGCGGAGTAAGCAGTCACTCAACGCGGCATATCGCAGCGGGAGAACTCTTATGCGGCGGATAACTCTCATGCCGGGACTGGTGGTTCTTTCCATGGTAGCCAGTGGCTGTAAGCCGCCGCCTCCACCGGTCGTCAAAGCGCCACCCCCGCCGCCGCAGCCAGTGGTCATGGAGCAGGTCAAAGCGGAAAAAGGGGTCGGCATCAAAGGCCGCAGCCTGGATGGCGAGTCGGGAATCGTCGTGACGCCGGTGAAAGCTTTGTTCGGTGCAAAAGAGGAAATCGCCTTCATCCAATTCCTCAGTCAGTACCGCATTTACAACGCGCTCAACGACGACATTCCCAAGGACTTTGACGATCTCACGGCCAAGGTCATCGACCCCTACATGATCAAGCTTCCACTGCTCCCCGAGGGGCACAAGTACATCTGGAATGCCGAGACGCAGGAACTGATGGTCGAGCGGCCAGCGAAGGTCGTGCCGCAGCCGGCCCAGCCTTGATGGGCCGCTACATTCGCCACGCTTGGCATCTTCGTTAGGCCGCGCGTGTCGCGGAAGCTGTTAGCTCCGGCTAGGAACGGCCGACGGTTGAATCGCTGGGAAGTCCAATCATCATGGACTCATGCGACCCCTCTATGTTGCCGCGCTTCTCAGCGCACTGTTGACGACCACAGAAGCGTGGGCCATCGACTGGCTCACCGCCCCGTCGTATTACACTCACGAGCCGCTCCAGGCACAGCGCGTCACCCAGTACTCCCCCATTGGGCCGTACTACTACTACCACCGACCCGACTTCGCCCGCAGCGGATACCGCCACTTCCGCAGCTCGATCCAAGCCGGCGGCAGTGCTGACAACCTGCACATCGTCGAGGAATGGGGCCGGCCCGTCATCCCGTACGAAGCGTGGCGCTCTCCCTATCGGCCGTACGGGGTGCCGTATGACGCTTGGGGTCCCCCGTTCGGCGGCTTCACTCCCTTCGGTCCGGGCTTCTTCGGCGGCTTTGGCGGCGGTGGACCGACCACCGGGCCAATGCCCAACCCGCTGACCATTCCCAACGGTCCCGGACCTTGGTTCGACGGCCACTGGCCGACCTACGACCGAAATGACCGCAGCCGGTACTTCGAGCCTTATCCGTAACTGCCGTCATCGCCGTAACAGTCGTTACGGTCCGTCGTGTCCTCGGTCCCGCACCGCCATCGCTGCCGTGCGGAATGGCGCAGAGCGCCATCCGACGCTGCCGCCAAAGCAACGCTCTGACCTAGATTTGCTCGTGCGCATGGGCATCCGGCGCACAGCGTACGTCCAAGCAGAGCGGGGCGCGGTGGAGCAGCGGCAATGACCGAAACGGGTTTGGGAACCTTCGTCACGTATAACCCGCTGGCGGTCTCGGCGGAGACGACTGCCGACCGCCTGCTGGAGATGGTCGAGCAGTTGCACGTCCGCCACTTCCCCGTTGTGGAAGACGGCCGGCTGCTGGGCATGATCTCCGAGACCGACCTGCTCAGTGCGCTGTACCACAAAGCACCGCTGCCGGCGGGAACGCGCCTGGACCAGCCGCTCAAGGCCGAGTCGCTGGCAATGCGCCATCCGGTGACCATCGGCCCGTTGGCATCGCCGCGACAGGCGCTGGAGCTGCTTCTGGCGCACGGCATCCATTCGCTACCGGTCCTGTCCGGCGAGCGGCTGCTGGGAATCGTCACCAGCAGCGACTTTCTTCGCGAGTATTCCTACGGCGAGCTGCCCGGTTCGCGCGAGCCCGTGGGCGGGCACCTGCCGCCGCACCACGACGCGCTCGATCCGGACGCTACGCTCGACGAGGCCCTGCTGGCCATGCAGGAAACGGGACAAAACCACCTGGCGGTCGTGCATGGCGGCTGCCCGGTCGGCATCGTCTCGCAAGCCGACATCGTCCGCGCCCGCTGCCGGCAGCCAGCCATCGCCGCCGGCCGTGACGAGGACGACGAATCGGCCGCCGATCAAACGGCCACCGTCGCCGCCGTCATGCACCGCACGCCGCCGTTTCGCCCCGGCCAACGCTTGTGCGAAGCTGCCGCCGTCATGTTCGAAAATCAGCTCTCCGCTCTCGTGGTGACCAACCAGGCCAACCGGTTCCTCGGCATTCTCACCGAGACCGACCTCCTCAAGCTCATGCTCAAGCAGCTCAGGTAGTGAGTGGCGAGTGGTTGCAGTCACCACTCACCACTCACCAAAACCTATCCTCGCCGCTTCACCACCAGTGCCGTCATGTCGTTTGTCGCCTCTGGTCCCCGGTCGAGCAGCCGCTTGAGCTGCGTTACGATTTCCTTCGCCGGTTGCTGCCGATGTTTGCGAATCAGCGACGCCAGGGAACTGCTGCCGATCAGCTTGCCCGCACCGTCCACCGCTTGTGCCGCCCCTTCGCTGAGTAAGAGCAGGATTTCGCCGGCCGCCAGTTCTTGCCGGCACAGCGGATAGCGGCATTCCGGCCCGGTGCCGAGCGGCGGCGCCTGCGTGGACAGTATCTCGAATCCTTCCCGCCGCACGACCAGGCCGATTGCCGAACCGGCCAGTGCATATTCGATCAACCCGCTGGCCGGATCGATGGTTCCGTAAATCAGCGACGCGAATTGATCCCCAGCCGATCCCGACCAGAGCGTGTCGCTGAGCCGCGTCAGCAACTCGGCCGCGTCGTGCCGATAGCCGGCGTGCGATTTGAGTGCCGCGTGAAGCGATGCCGCGTTCAGCCCGGCCTCGATGAGCGTGCCGTGCGCGTCGGCAACGGCAATCGCCAGGCGGCCGTCGGGGAGCACCGCCCAGTCGTGAAAATCCCCCCCGAGTGCATCGGCCTGCTGCGTCCAGCCGGCCACTTCCCAACCGGAAAGGAGCGGCGCGACGCTCGGCAGCCGATCCTGCTGCCAGCGCGCAGCGGCCTCATACACCCGGTCGCGGCTCTTGGCATGCGTGCTCGCCGTCAGCAGCATCTCGCGATCGAGATCGGCGGCAATCCGCCCGGCAATGATCTCCACCAGGTTCGTCTGCTCGCTGGTGAAGTCGCGGGATTTCCTGCTGAAGATCCACAGCGTCCCCAGCGGCATCGTCGGACTGGAGACGGGGACGCAAACCGCGGCCGGAAACGGCTCCGGGCAGCGCCAGTGGGGCAACAGCGACGTGTCTTCCAGAACGACCGCGTGGCCGACGAGTGCTTCCAGGTCCGCGACCGCGCCGCGGAGCGGACGCGCATTGTCGAGCAGCCGCTGCGGCGGCAGTCCATAGGACGCCCGCAGCTTGAGCGACGTCGTCGTGTCGTCGAGCAGGTACAGCCCGGCGGCATGGCAGCCGATCGATTCCGCCCCCGATTTGAGGACGCTCGTCAGCCGCTGCGCTAGGTGTGCTTCTTCATCGGGCCGCGCGGTCACCGGCACTCCCGCGGCCAGCTCCGCCTCGCGTTCCCACACGGCCCGCTTGAGCCGGTTGTTCTCGCTGAGCATGCGTGCCACGGCGAGCGCCAACGGGCGGGCTTGCTCGAGGTCGCAAGGCCGCGCCGCGCTCGTCCCTTCAGCAACTGTCGCCGGCTCGATCACCAGCCGGCCGGCGGGTGCGCCGTCTTCGCCTTCGACGGTGGCCGACCAGGCTTCCGTCGCCGCTTTGGAGTCGGCGACATAGGTCATCCGCCACTGCGTGGCCCGCTCGAAGGAGCGGCACATCTCGGCCAGCGGGCCAGCCGATCGCGGAGTGGAGGGAGCGGCTTGGGCGGCTTCATCGACATGAAGCCGCAGGTGTTCCGACGTTTTTTTGGCCACGGTGCAAGCGCAGGGCGAGCGGGCGTTGCGTCCACATTCCTGACGTGCGCGGCAAGCGGTCGCCGCGACAGTCGCTTTTGCCGACTGCCGCACCTTCCTGTTTGCCTGTCCGCTACGGCCTCCGTGACCGTCAGGGTTTGTCATCGGCAGGCTTGCGGGGTCAAGTCGATAGGAAACGCCGCGCCTCGTGCCTACAGGCGGCGAGCCGGCCGGCATAGTCCGCATTTCCTGCTCAACCGAATGCAAGGAGGCTCGCGGAAGAGAGTAAGGGCGGAATTCTTTACATGAGGCCGCAAAATATAAGCGAATCGGCGTTTTTTCGCGGTGGTCCGAATCGATAATAACCACATGTACAGTAATGACTTGGGGCAAGGACCACTGGACTGAAGTGATAAGTCGCCTTGCGCCGGAGGGTCCGCCCTTGCGCGCCGCGGCGAGGTTCCACCCCAGCGGCCGCCAATGGGTCGTGTCGGCAGTTGCTCCGCAAAAGCACGTGCTTTCGCGGAGCACAAGCCGACAAGCCCCACCGGCAGTGGCGCCTTTGGTCATCTCACAATAGTTTTTTGCGGATTGCATTTGCGGACTTACGTCGCGGCGCGGCTGCCGCCGATTGCCGCAACCTTTTGCCGTGGCTTGGTTTATAAACATTAGTTCACAACCTATGTTGGCGCAACTGACCTCAGACGGTTCGTCTGTCCACAATAGCTAAATCGGGGGGGGCGACCATTTCGCCGCGGGAAAGTTACCGCAGCCAGCGGCGCGCAGCGACGCCAGAAAGGTAGATGCGCGAAAGGGAACTTTTATTCACTACCGACGCAGATTTTTTTTAGATTTGGAGTGCGGCTGCCTTCGGGGCGCAGCTCAACCGCGGCAGTCCCAAAAAAAATCCAAGAGCGGCGACAAGTCGCCGCACTCCAAATCTCAAATCGCGGCCTCCGCCGCCTCCAGACACTCCGGACCCTCGTTCTTTACGCTGTTGACGAGCGTGCTGACCCGCTCGGCAGTCATCTCTTCGGCGGGATAGGGCCTGATTGGCGCTTGGAGCCGCTCTTTGTCGGTCATCGCCGGATCGAGCCACAGGTCGTAGTCGCGTTCGTGCAGGATCGCCGGCATACGGTCGTGGACCGTCGCGGCCAGGTCATTGGCGTCCGTGGTGATGATGGTACACGACTCCAGCGGCGGGCCATCGTGCGGCGGCGGGCCGTGCCACGTTTCCCACAGGCCGGCGAAGGCGAACGGCCGGCCGTCCCTTCTGTGGTAATGCAGCGGCAGTTTCTTTTTCCCCTCGGTGATCCACTCGTAGTACCCGTCCGCCAGGATCAGGCAGCGGCGGCTCTTGAAGGCGGAGCGGAATGCCGGCTTGTCGGCCACCGTGTCGCCGCGGGCGTTGATGGTGCTGTAGGCAATTTTTTTGTCCTTGGCCCAGGAGGGGATGAGGCCCCAGTGGAAGAGGGCCAGCTCGCGCGAAGGTCGTCCCCTCGCTCCGCGAGGGACAGGATTTGCTGATGACCCAAACTCCTCTGGTAATCCGAGCGCCATTGCCGCTTCTGTCCCTCGCGGAGCGATGGGACTACTTTGCCTGACTGCCGCCACGAGCTGCGTCGGGGCGATGTTGTACCGCGGACGAAACGCCTCGGCTGCCAGCGGTCCCAGGTCGAACAGGAACTGATCGGCCAGGACTGGGGGTGCGGAGATTGAAGCGGCCACACATGGGATTGCGGAGTAAAACTCCCGTCAATCGTAAATCGAGGCGTACCAGAATGACGAGGGCCAACTCAAAAGGGTGATTGCCCACAGCGTAAAGATTCCGAGCCGGTGATAGAAGTCGTGACGTCGTCCCAAGTGTCGATCACGGATCATTGCCATGACGGACACGGCCGCCGGTACGGAATGGAGCGAGATTGCGAGTAAGTCGACCCGTATTTCGCAAGGATTCGTTATTGGCGGGAAGTCCCAGTAACGCAGAATCAGGCGACTCCAATCAAACGTCATGGAAAGGAGGGTGATTCGCCACCATAGGTTCTGACGCATCCATATCACGCCCAGGAAAGCAGCGGCAATCGCCATCCCATAGGCAAAGGACATCCACATAGAGTAAACAGAATACCCGCCAAACCATTTTTCGCTCTCCGCTGGAGCCGCGAGTCGCGATAAATCCTCAGTTCGAACAATTACGAGCAGGACCGCCATCGACAGCAGATACCAATGACCGGGGGCGGTCGGAAGATGCGCCTGGCGGAGCACGATTCGTTTTAAGACCACCAGCAAGAACGCCAGACAGATGCCATTCAACGGACGGTATGCGAACGCGTGTGCGGTCCAGTAAGTCAGCACTTCTGCTCCTGCATCCGCATGGACCGCGAAATCCCAGCGATCGAGGGCCAGCGACATGGCGGTGCATAACGTCCACGTGAGAAGAAAGCCAATGCTCAGCCGGTTGGCTGTGCCAGCAGTCAAGTCGCGGGGAACCGAGTGGCTCGCTGAGGAATTCGGAGTAGAGGGTTCTGGGTTCACAGTACAGATTTTTCGATCAGTGTACGCGGTACACCGTACTGGGCGTACTGGGGACTCGGTACTCGGTACAACGCAGTTCGCTCTCTCCTGCCCCCCTGAACCCTGAACCCTGAACCCTTCCCGGCCGACGAGACGCCTGCCCCACGCTAGCACCGCCAACTTTCCCTCTTCAGCATAACCCCGTTTTCCGGAACAATCCTCACGTGCGGCATAACCGCGCGCCGATTTACGGAGTGAATCGGGATAGCCGCGCTCTTTTCCGGCGCTTGACGCGTTTCCAAGGGACTGGGACATGCTCGTTCTTATCAGCGATTTGCACATCGGCGACGGCTCCACCGGGGCCATACTCGAGCCGGGGGCCATCGACCTTCTCACCGATCGCCTGTGCGATCTGGCGTACCGCGCCTCGTGGCGGGCCGGCGGCGGATACCAGCCGATCGACCGCATCGACCTCGTCCTTTTGGGGGACGTGCTCGACCTGATTCATTCGCAGCGCTGGCTGGCGGGAACCGCCCGGCCGTGGAACGACCCGCTGTCGAGTGCCGTCGCCGAAACGACCGCCGGCATTGTGGACGACATCCTCCGCCGCAACGTGGAAACCATCCGCCGCATTCGCTCGCTGGCCACCGAACCGACCGTCAGCGTGCCGCAGGCCGATGTCACCGGGCAGCCGCTCTTGGGCGTCGAGGAACTGCCGGTCGCCGTCCGCACGCACTACATGGTGGGAAATCACGACTGGCTGTTGCACCTGGCGAGCCCGCAATACGACATCATCCGCCACAAGGTGGCCCACCACCTGGGGCTGGCCAACCTCCACAACCGGCCGTTCCCGCACGATGCGGCCGAATCGGACGAGCTGCTGGACACGCTCCGCCGCCACCGGGCCCTGGCTCGCCACGGCGACATCTTCGATCCGCTGGCGTGCAGCGAAGACCGCGACGTCGCCAGCCTGTGCGACGCCATCAGCATCGAGCTGGTCGGCCGCTTCCTGGCCGAAATTGAAACCTCGATCGGCGCCGACCTGCCGGCGGCGACGATGGCCGGCCTCAAAGAACTCGATCAGATCCGCCCGATGCTCCTCATCCCCGCGTGGATCGAGGGGCTGCTGGAACGGACGGTGCCGAGCTTGGCGCTGCGGAAGCAGGTCAAGCAACTGTGGGACGGCCTGGTGGACGATCCGCTGCTCGAGCTGGAAATCGTGCGGCAGCGGAACCACGAAAGCCCGGTCGAATTGATCGACGGCCTGGCGGCGGCACTCAAGTTCAGCAAAAAGGGCAGCAGCGATTGGACCGGCAAAACGCTCCGCTGGCTGGCTTCGCTGCACGGCGCGACGAGCGAATCGTACCTCGCTCATGCCCTGGCCGAGCCTGATTTCCGCAACCGCCGCGCCCGGCACATCATCTACGGCCATACGCACGCCGCCGAGACCGTGCCGCTGGATGCCAGCCATGCCGACGGCTACGTCCTCAATCAGACGTATTTCAATGCGGGGACGTTCCGCCGGGTTTATCGACCGACGCAGGCGGTGGCGCGGCACGAGTTTGCCGCCCTGGAGAGCCTGTCGCTGGTCGCCCTGTATCAGGCCGACGAGCGGAGCGGCCGACCTTACGAAACCTGGTCGGGGACGCTCGCCCCGTGTGCCGCCGAGCCGGCGGCCTTTCGCCCTGCTCCGGCAGTGGCCTCGCAAGGGGCGCATGGGATCAGGGCGCCTCACTTCGGCGGCATTCCGGCCGCCCGTGCCGCGATGCGAAAGTAGTCCGCTCGCTCCGCGAGCGGACATGACGACGTCATCTTGCTTGGTGCCATGAAGGGCGATAATGCGTCGCCCGAGTCGGTCTGGGCACTCGCGGAGCGAGTGCCCTACAATGAGGGCCGATGACCCAGTCCACCCCAGCACCTGCCGACGCCATCGTCGTTCTGACCACGACGGCTGACAAGAAGGACGCCGAATCGCTGGCCCAGGCGCTTCTCTTGCACCGTTTGGCCGCCTGCGTGCAGATTGCCGGGCCGATGGAAAGCCGCTACTGGTGGAACGAGCGGATCGAATCGGCCCGCGAGTATCTGTGCCTGATCAAGACCCGCCGCGAGCGGTATGCCGAGGTGGAGAAGCTGCTCCTGGAGCTGCATCCCTACGACGTGCCCGAGATCGTGGCCCTGCCGGCCAGCGAGATCAGTGCCGGCTATTTCCAGTGGCTGTGCGGTCAGGTGAAGCCACAAGCCTGAAGCGCAAGCGAAGGACCGCCGTCCACTCGCAAAAACGCCTTTCCTTCGCTTGCGCTTCAGGCTTGTGGGCTACCGCCGCACCTGCCCCTGCTTCTTGGCCTGTTGCTCGCGCAGTTCCTGCTCGGTGTATTGCCACTGCCGGCTGCTCGGTCGACAGATTGCCAATAAACCCAGGACAACGGCGAGGAAAAATAGTCCGTACCCGATGCCCGTCTTGGCCGCGCCCGTTTGGGCGACGAGCGCTTGAGCGTGGGCGGCTTGCTCGGTTTCTAGCCAGGTCGCAGCGGCAATCAGTGCCGGCAACGCAAATCGCAGGGAGCGCCAGAGGGTTGAGATCATGGGTTGGCTCGATGGGCGTGAGTGATAGCGTTCCCATTCTAAATGCCGCGGATGCTGCTGCCAAATAGGGCTGTTGTCAATCTTGCAATGCCGCACGGCTGCGGAGGAAGTGCAAGCAGCGGCGCAACTGCCCGTCCCGGCGGCACTTGGATGAAGGCCGCCGACGAAGATGCCACTTGGCACTCGTGTTGCACTCCTCTGGGGCATTCCTCGGAGAACAGACCATGAAAAGTCGCGGACTGCTCGATTTTCTGGCAGCACTCGTCGTTGAATTCGGCGGGCTGGCGCTTCTCTTGGCGGCATTGCCGCTGCTGGGCGGCGGCGGGGAAAACTCGCAGCCGCGGCAGACCGACCCGGCCCAGTTGCCCTGGCCGCGAACCGCCAATCCAACGCCGTGGGACGATCGGGCAGCCGCTGATTCCGGGCGCAACGAGCCGGCGTATGTGGCCGACCGCCTGGGTCGCCGCGGGGAGTTTCTGCTGAAGCGCTTGGCCGGACAGGTCGAGCGGGTGCTGGAGGACCGCTAGAAATCGTTGATTTATCGCCCGGCCAACAAGTTCGTCCAAAACGGGGCGAACCACGCCGCTCCCCAATTGCCGAGGATCACCGCCAGCACGAGCGAAGCGGCCCAGCCGCCGTAGGAGGTGTGGTAACGGCCGCGGGCCCAGGTGAAGAGATCGGAAAGGATCGGGATGGCGCACGACACGACCAGCGCCAGTCCCAGGTCGCCGAGATCCTCCAGGCTGAGACTCCATCCGAGGATTAGCAGCATCCCCAGGAGACCGGCGCCGGCGGACGCGGCCACCTTGAAACCCATTCTTCCCGGCCCAATGGCGCCGGCCAGCCCGCCAACGACGATCGCCAGACTCCCCCAGGCCATGACCTGCTCGGGCGACACATTGAACTGACCGGCGAGGCACACGACCGCCAGCGAAAACGTCAGCAGTGTCCAGTACAGCACCTCATAAACGCGACCAACGGCCCAGCCGAGGGCCGCCGCGCAAGCGACGCCGATTCCCAAGCAAACGAGTGCCGTCTCTTGATGTTGCCAATCCGCTGGGCGGACAAACGCCAGGACCATCGCCACCGTGACCATTAGCCACAGCAGCGAGCGAATCGTAAACTGAAACGGCCGCACCGGAGCCGGCGCGAGGGCAGACGTGCGTTCCATACGGCCATTCTACGCAGGGGAGGGGGAAAGTAGGATAGGTTTTCAACCTGTCCTGTCACTGAGCTTTGTTTTGGACAGGTTGAAAACCTGTCCTACGTCATGATCGAAATCGTCAACCAGGACTATCCCCGCGGCGCGTTTCGGGCCGCCATCTTCGACTTCGATGGCACGCTGTCGCTGCTCCGCCGCAACTGGCAAGACGTGATGATCCCCATGATGGTGGACATCCTCGCTGCCACCGGGACCAGTGAATCTCGCGAGGCGCTCTTCGCCCACGTGGAAGACTTCGTCATGCGGCTCAACGGCAAGCAGACGATCTACCAGATGATCCAGCTAGCCGAGGAAGTCGCCAAGCGCGGCGTCACGCCCCGCGAGCCGCTTCAGTACAAGCACCAGTACCATGACCTCCTCTGGCAGCAAGTCGAAGGGCGGGTCGAAGGGGTCCGCTCGGGGCGAGTGCCGGCGGAGGACATGACCGTTCCCGGCTCGATGCAACTACTCGAGTCGCTGCGGGATCGGGGCCTCGAATTGTTCCTCGCCAGCGGCACCGACCTCAAGTATGTCCGCGATGAAGTACACGTGCTGGGCCTGACCCCCTTCTTCGGCCGCCACATCTACGGGGCGCTCGACGACTACAAGAAGTTTTCCAAAGCGATGATCATCGAGCAGATGATCCGCGATGCGGGAGTGCCGGGAAAGCAGATCGTCGGCTTCGGCGACGGCTTCGTCGAGATCGAAGAAGTGAAAAAAGTCGGCGGCCTGGCCATCGGCGTCGCCAGCAATGAAGAAACCAAGAGCGGCATCAACGCCTGGAAGCGCAACCGGCTGATCCAGGCCGGGGCGGATGTGATCGTGGGGGATTATCGGGAACTGGACGAATTGTTGCGGTCTATTGGTTTGTCTTATTAGCCGGGCATAACTCGCATCCCGCCAGGCCGCAGTTCTGCCGCGAAGACTTTTCGTGGCGACTTCACAAGGCACGGGAAACGCCACGTTTGCCGGACCAGAATTTGGCAGAAAATCAGTGGCAGAAAAATGAGGCAGAAAGGAGTGGCAGGACATCCTGAATTGCCGCATTTTTGTGTCCCCAATTTTTCTGCCATTTGCCCCCCCGTCCTGGCCTGTGGTCCGGTTTATGAGTGAGCTTCCCTTGGTTGCGGCTTTCAGCACCCCGCGTTCTCGGTGTTATCACGGAGGGCCGCGATTCGGCGGCAAGTAGCGGCTACTCCGCCGACGAGCGGCTGCCGTCGGGAGCGCCGCCGATGGGGACTCCGTCGGGAAGAGGCCGGGCGGCAGTCAGGAAGCCCGCTTTGAACAGCTCCCCTTTGAGCGTGCGGAATTCTTCAAAGCTGTCGGGGTAGACCCACACGGTGATCACCGTCCGCTCCCGGTCGAGACCCGTCAGCCGGGCGCGGAACTGCGATCCGGCGGCCAGCGCGGTCGCCAGCGGCTCTCCCAGGTTCTGCTCGGCATGGACCAGCCACAGGCGCTCCAGCTCGACCAGCGATTGCCGCGACGGGCCGAACTTCGTCGCCACCTCGGCATCGGCCCGGCGGAGAATGTAGCGTCCGCCGAAGCCTTGCACGACCGGCAGCACTTCCTCGATGCGCGGCACGTTTTTCAGGCGATGCACCTTGCTCGGCGCGTCGGCCTGCATCCGCTGCACCATTTCCGTGAAGGGGACGTAGACCAGCCGGCCAGCGAGCAGGCGGAAGTGGACCTCGCTGGTGAAGACCGTCTGGGCCATCGGCGTCGGCAGGTGGGGGATGGCGGCCGGCGGCGATTTGATGTTCGTGTCAAGCGACAGTTGCACGCGGGCCAGCTCGCTCTGTGCCGCCTGAATCTGCTGCTCCAGCTCGAGCCGCGCCTTGTCTTCGTCGCTCATCTGCGATTGGCGCTTGGCGAGCTCGTCCTCGACCAGCAGCACCAGCTTTTGAATCTGGTCGCGCTCGGCATTGCGATAGGCGATTTCGAACTGCTGCCGCCCGATCCGCTGCTGGAGATCGACGATGCCCGCTTCGACCCGGCCGGCGTCCGCCACAGCTCCGGCGACGTCGATCGTCTCGCTGGCCGCGGGCTGACTCGCTTCCTCGGCAATCAGGACGCTCTTGGCATGGGCGGCGACGACCATCACCAGCACGACCATGATGCCCACGAGGTTGCAGACGACGTCCAGGAAGGCGTCATGCCCCGGTGCTTGAACCTGCGAAGCGGAACCGCGTCTCATCGCTGTTTCCTGTTTACTTCGATGCCGCTGCCTGCAAGCGCCGCTTGAAGCTCCGCCAGCCGCGACTCGGCATCGCCGACGACTTCCACCAGGAGCACCGGTTTCCAATAGCCGTTCTCGGCCGCCAGCCCCCAGCTTTCCATCTGCTTGTGAATGCTGGTGACGAGCAGATCGACTTCGGCGGCAGTCATGTTCTCGGAGAGCGTGATTTCCTGCGGGCGCGGGGCATCGCGCCGGTCAGAGAGCAGCACGATGCGATCGGCCAGGCAGATCACGCGGATCGGCCGCGTGACGCCGAACGTGCGGCCGGCGGCGCCGGGAAGCCCCCAATTCGATCCGCGCCGCTGGGGAGCCACGCCCGGGGGCAAGCTCTTGCCGCTCTTGGCGCCGGCGACGCCATCCTTGACACCTGCTTGTCGGGGCGTGCCGCCGTGCTGCGTCTTCGGATCGCCGGCTGGCGGGGGTGGATTCGATGCGGCGCTGGCTTGCTCCTGCTCTGTCTTCCGCGCGGCTTGACCGTCGGTATATTGCTGGCTTTGGCCGATTCCCATGCCGCCGCTGCCGGCAACGGGGGCTGCGCCGCGGCCTGGAGCGCTCGACTTCATCGCCTGCACCTCGGGCATTTCGTTCGCTACGAACGACGACGGCGCAGCAACCGGCCGGTATTGCCGCGGCATGGCAGCAGCCAGCAGTTGCTGGCGGCGGCGCGCATCGCGCACGACCTTGCGGAGCGCCTGATCCATCTGGATGTCGCGCTCGCCGAAGTCGAGATTGAGGTTTTCGGAGACGAGCTCATAGCCGAACTCGTCCTCCCAGGCCTTCATCGCGGCCCGCGCCGCCTGGTAGGCCATCACGCCGCTGGGACGCACGACGAGCAGCGGATACGGCTCGACTCCCTTGCCGCCGCTGACCTTGGCGAGATACTCCCGCTTGGCGCGCAAGGCCGCGTCGAGCGGATTGCCGGGACCGGTCGGCCCATCGAAGTCGGCAGCCGTCAGCAGCAAACCTTCCGGCTGAAGGATGACCCCTTCTTCCACGCACTCGACATACAGCGGCATGCGCTTGGTGCCGCTGCGTCCTTCGTAGGGGATGAGGGCATAAGCCTGCTCTTGGCCGGCCAGCTTCTTCCGCTTCTCGTCGAGCTCCTTCTGCTTATTGGCCATCGCCTGCTGGAGCTGTGCGAGCTGCTGCTCAAGCGGCGCGAGGTCAGCAACCTGCGACTGTTTTCCTTCGTCCAGCGCCTTGAGGCGGGCGGTGAGCTTGCGGGCGGCGTCTTCGAGGCGGCGGATGTGATCTTCGATATGGGCCAGCTCCAGCCGGCGGTCGGCCAGCTCCTGCTGCTTTTCCAGCCGCTGCCGCTCGAGGATTTCCTGCCGCCAGCGGGCGTCGTCCAGGGCCAGCTTCTGCTCCTCAAGTTGCTCCCGGTCGTTCTGCTTCGCCGCCATGTGCGCGGCCAGCGACGACTCGGCATCGACCTTCGCTTGCTGCACGAGGAGCATGAGCAAGACCACCAGCGCCCCCATGGTGCAGATCAGCACCGCGAGGAACGGAAACAGAACGATGCCGACGGCTTGCGTGCGTACGCGTCGCCTCATGCCGCGCGGCCTTTGGGCGGAGGGACGTGGAGATCGACGTGCGGGGGGTCCGTCTTGCCCAGCCGCACGCTGAGGAGGTGAATGGCCGCCGCCAGGCTCATCACGGTGTCTTCAAAGTTCTTGGAGCCGGCGAGTGCCGACAGGTTCTGGTTGAGGGCCCGCTCGAGCTGTACGACGTCGCCGGCGGCCTTGATGGCCTGGGTCATCAGCTCGCCTTGCCGCACCAGCTCCTGCTGTTGTCCAGCCAGGACGCGGGCGTTTTCCGCCAGATGAGCCGCATGGGCGTTCAGCGAGCGGTCGAGTGCCGTCGTCAGCGTCGCCTGCAACTGCTCGCCGGTTCCTTGCGTGACGAGCTGCCACTTCTGCTGGGCGGCATCCATCGACGCCTGCCACAGATCGACTTGCCGTTTGACGAGCTGCTCGGTGGCTTGCAGGACGGCGTGCCCGATCCGCTGCATCGTGGCGACCTGCGGGTCGCTTGACGTGCCGACGATCTCGAAGCGGCCGAGGAGTTCTTGTCCGACCCGGTCGTCCACGGTCGCCAGGAGCTGCGTCTCCATCCGCTCGATGCCGAACTGGATGAACATCAGCACCATCGAGAAACACAGAGCGATAGCGGTCGTGTCGAAGGCGACGTACAGGCCGGAGAGCAGCCCGCTCATGGCCCCTTGCAAATTGCTCATGTTTTGGCGCGACAAATCGCCGAGCGCATCGGTGATGCCGACGACCGTGCCGAGGAAGCCGAGCATCGGCGTGGCCCAGACGATGATCCGCACCAGGGCGTAGCTGTCCTGCTGGCGGCCGGCATCGAGATCGGCCAGGTATTTGAGCTCTTCGTCGAGTCCGTCGGCCGAGCCTTTGCGCTCGACCATGCCCAGCGCTTCGGTCAATCGGCGGCCGAGATACGTGGCGCGCAAGCGGGCCGGCAAGTTGGCCAGGGCGTCGAGCATCTCCGTCGCTTTGCCGGCCGGCTGATTGGCGGCATTCTCTCCGAGCGAAATGCCGTCGAGCGACGCGTTCTGCCCGAGGACGTCGAGCAGCTTCATGCCGAGGGCGACGAGGCCGACGAAGAAGAAGGCCGTCTCGACCACGTTGATCGGATGGCCGGCAAAGTAGCGATGGAGCACTGGATGATTGAGCGGCCCCTGATACATCAGGGCGAAGAAGCCGGCCGTGAGAGCCAGGCCCATGACGACGGGCCAGCCGACGGTCGCCACGACCGCGAGAACTGAAGTACGACTTGCGGGACGCGACACGGGAGCATCCTTTCTCACAGTGCGGGGGTTTCCCGGCGGCACAGCTTTCCTTAGCGGTACAATCGTCCTGACTGCTCCAGCTTGTTGAGCGCAACTTGGCCCGATGGCTGCTAGCGTCGAACCTTTCGGCGCGCGGCTGCGCTGCGGCTGAAGTGCCACAGGTGCTCTTACCTAAGATTGGAAGGCGGGCCAAGATCATCCCGCACCACTGCCGGCACATTCGGCAAAGATTGCCAAAGTCCCTCGGCAAAGCTTGCCGATGATGTAGGCGTCGCCGCTTGTGCAAGATCACGCGGCGAGAGCAATTATCGATTCCCGGGGGGGACGATTGTCCGGGCAGATCCCGCAAGGGGTCGCCCGGACTTTCTCATTTCTTGGCTTAGTCAGTCGCGGCGATTGCCACGACTGGATCGCTAAAAGCCCAGGTAAATCCCAAAACCGCCCCCCCGGTGATGACCGTGGTGATGGTGATGGCCGTGACGATGGCCGTGGTGGCCGTGGTACGGACGGTAGTAGTGGGACGAATACGGCCGGTAATAGTACGAGTTGCGGTAGCTCGGGTAGCAATCGTACCCGCGGCCATAGCCGCCGTAGCCACCATAGCCACCATAGCCACCATAGCCTCCATAGCCTCCGTACCGACCATGATCGGCCTGCGCGGTGCCGACAAATGCACCAGCACCCAGAACCGCCACGGTCACCAACGCGAGCAGGATTCTACGCATCGTTTTTCTCCAAATGCCTCAAGGGGGAGGAACGCCAGCCGCTGTGGACTGGCACAGCTCGAAGAGATCGCACGAACGATGCCGACGACAATTTGACTTGTTCGTAAATGGTTTAGTCGCCTAGGGTTTCGTCGATTAAGAGGCTTGGCGACGATCCCCGACGATACCGGCGGCTGTAGTCACTTCGATGTCGCCCAGGCTCAGTCTGATACGCCAGCCTTAGCGGCGGCTGCTAGCGGACCTCAAACTTCTTCACGTCCCACGAGACGTCCTGCGTCGAACCCGTCTCGATCCGCAGGTAATGCCGCGGATAGCCAAGCTCCGGATCGAAGCTGGCGCGGAGCGTGAGATCGGGGGTGAAACGGTCGGCATTTCCCGAGCGGCGGCGCTCGATCTGGGCCAGGTCGCGGCTGATGGTGCCGAACATGCCTGGGACGCTCCAGGTGCCGAAGGTCCGCTGCTGCGCCAGCGGCTGGCCGTTGCGAAAGGCGGCAATGCTCTCGCCGTCGCGAACGAGGACGCGATACGTGGCGGGCTGCGGACCCTGGACGACGACTTCCACGTCGTAATCCTTTGGCCCGCGCTCGGCCCATCGCTGCCGCGCGGCGTGGAACAACTCCTCGGTGAGCGCGGGCGTCGGATCGGCCAGCCGCCAGCGGAGGATCGCCACGGTGGCTACGGCGCCGAGCAAGGCGCCGAGCATCAACCAGCAGCCAGCGCGGCGCAGGGCGTCACCGCGGTGGCGCTCGTGAAGCGGTTCCTGAAGAATTTTCGCGTCCATGGTGAAGGTTGCTCTCTCGCCGCCTCTCGCCAAGCGCATGCTGGGTGGCTACAACGGCAGTATATCGGCGTCCCCCTCTCCTTGTCCGGCCCGATGAACCTGCTCCTGCCTTTGGACCTGGATGGTGTTCGATGACCGATGTTTCCTCTATTGGCCCCCGCGCACGCACGAAGATCGTCGCCACGGTCGGCCCGGCTTGCCGCTCGGTGGACATGCTCTGCCGGCTGATTCGCGCCGGCGCGAGCGTGTTTCGCATCAACACGGCGCATGGCGATGAATCCGACCGCACGCAGATGCTGGCCGATGTGCGCACGGCTGCGGCGGTCGTCGGCGCGCCGATCGGCATCCTGGTCGATCTGGCGGGGCCGAAGATTCGCCTGGGAAAGCTGCACACCGATCCGACGACGTGCAACGCGGGGGAGACGTTTCGCTTTGTCCGCGGCGATGAGTCTCGCCAGCCCGACGAGCTGACCAGCAACTACGCCCCGCTGATCACGGAATTGTCGGTCGGCGATACGCTGATGCTGGCCGACGGAACGGTGAGCATGACGGTCATTTCCAAGACGGCCGAGGAAGCCCGCGCCCGCGTCGCCCAGCCGGGGATCGTCCGCAGCAAGCAGGGGATCAACCTGCCGGGGGTCAAATTGAGCGTGGCGTCGCTGACGGAGGCGGACCTGGCCAATGCCGTTTGGGCGGCCAAGAACGACGTCGATTTCGTGAGCTTGTCGTTTGTCCGCTCGCCGGTGCATGTCCTGCTGCTCAAGGAGTTGCTCCAGGCGCAGGGTTCCAGGGCGGCGGTCATCGCCAAGATCGAGAAGCGCGAGGCGCTCGATCACTTGCCGGAGATTGTGCGGGCGGCGGACGGCGTGATGGTGGCCCGCGGCGATTTGGGGGTGGAAGTGGACGTGGCCGAAACGGCGGTCGTCCAGAAGCGGATCGTCCGCGAGTGCCAATTCCAGGGGAAGCCCGTGATCGTCGCCACGCAGATGCTCGACAGCATGCACCACAATCGCCGGCCGACGCGGGCCGAAGCGACCGACGTGGCCAACGCCATCCTCGACGGAGCCGACGCCTGCATGCTCTCCGGCGAGACGGCGATCGGCGAGTATCCCGCCGAGACGGTGGAGATGATGAACCGGATCATGCTGGCGACCGAGCCGCTGCTCAAGGACCAGGTTTGCGGCGCGACGGAGGCGGTTGCCGCCGATGTTCACCCGGTGACGCACGCCGCCGTGCTGGCGGGCTCCGCGATCGTCGAGCGGATCGGGGCCAGGCTCGTGGTCGTCGCCACCCGCGGCGGAGGCACGTGTCGCCTGCGCTCCAAGATGCGCGACACGGTGCCGACGATCGGCGTTTCCGACTCGCTGTCGGTCCTGCGGCGGTTGACGCTCCTCTGGGGGGTCACGCCGCTGGCCGGGGCGCCGGTCAATGACGGCCCGCAACTGCGCGCCTTCATCGACGATTGGGGGCGCCAGCAGGGCCTGCTGGCAAAAGGGGACCTGGTCGTGTTCCTCACCGGCACCAACTTCTACCCCATGGCCCAGAACATCCTCGTCATTCACGAGGTGGAGTGACGGCGGCGCTGCCGCGATTGCCGGCGGCCCGCTGGTCGAAGCTGCGTCCGCAGTCGCAGACCATGCGGCGAGCAGGGACATTGCGGCTGCACCTGGGGCAGCGCTTGGTGAACGGGGCGCGCGGCGGGGCCGGCTCTTTCTTCGCCTTCTGGCGAGCACGCAGGCCGGCATCGGCCCGAGCCACGGCACATTGCGGGTGCATCCCGGACAGGGAATAGGAGACTTTGCCGCACACGGGGCAGTTGGGCCGCACGCGGAGGGCCACCAGCGCAGGTTTCTTTTCGCTCACACTCCGTCTCCACTGGACCGGGATTGAGTCGGCTGCGAGTCGCACAATCGCGTCGCTCGCGGCTCCGATCTATGGAGGGAGGCTCAGGAGTAGGAGGCTGCTTCGAAGTCAGCCTTCATAGATGAAGATGAGTTCAGTATGATCGCTCGGCGGGCGATTCGCAAGTGGCGACCGCTGCTCTTGACCCAAATCGGCGTTCCCGGGAGACGTTGATGCTAAGAAAGCCTATCTCGAAATATGCCTTCCCTCCCCCTTTTTGGAGGCTCGTCAATCAAATCTGGCACCGGGTTTCCAAGGATAGAGAAATGCCGCGAAGCGGCGATGGGTGGACCGTATCGTCAGCCATCACCTTGCTCCCTACTCAGCCAGTGGCCGATGTTCCGCCTGAGATCGGCGACCGAAACGTCGTATCCGGTAAGGCGTTTCCCGGACCAATTGACTCCAACAGAGATACTTTGCTCCTCAAGCTGAAAAAGCGTCTTCTCTAGGAATTCCGAGAGAGAGTATTCCGCGATCGTGTAGGCAGAAAAGTGAGGATGAGTGCTCTGGATCTTTTCCATCCGGGATCGACTGGACCAAAAGGAAACTACTTCTGTCCCGTAAACGGGAAACACCAAATAACTGTCATCGCTTAGAAACGTGAAGACGCGGCCGTCTTTTGCGACTTGCTCATAGACGGCACTGGCGTGCATGGCTGCGGCTGACATAGTTCGTAAGGCTAATCAATTCTCTCGCGTTTTAGGGCCTTTCCCGGCGCATGCGGGCCGAAATCGGTCACTGGCTTAGCACCCTCAACGACGAGCCGACCGTTGACCAGCACGTGGTCGATCCCGCTGCACGTCTGGTGCGGTTCTTCATAGGTGGCCCGGTCGCTGACGGTCGC
>DATKDU010000001.1:0-4263 GCA_035512595.1 Pirellulaceae bacterium | reverse complement strand
CACCCACGGGGTACACCTTCGTCACGAGTTGGTTCTCGGCATCTTCCGGCGTGGTGATCTGCATCACCTCGTCGCGAATCACATAGGTCAGCTTGAGCTCGCCAAGCATGATCCGCAGCGCCGAGCGGAGCGAAATGCCGCCGATCCTGCTGGTGACGGGTGTATCCTCGGTGACGGCCGCGTCGGCCAGAGTGCTTGTGGCGAGCACGATGTTGATGTTGTAGGTCGAGCTCAGTAATTCGGCGACTTCGCTCAGCGGCGTGTCGAGGAAGTCGAAGGTGGCCGGCTTGTCGAGCGCCTCGAAGATGCGCTGCTCGGAGCTGCCTGGTTTCCCGGCCAGGTCCATCGTCTCGTACTTGGCCCGCTTGCGGGTAATCTCTTCCCACCGCTCGGGGGACGGATAGACGATCGGCGGCTCATCCGGGAAGGGGATCAGCGACTCTTCGACCGTGTGCAGCCCCGCCAGGAACCGGCGGTGACGCAAGGCCAGGATCTGCTGCATCTCGTTATGGTAGCGGTGCATCTGCCCCGTGGCATTCACGATCGTGGCGATCACGCTGTTGGGCGCGAGCTTCGAGACCTCCGGATTGACGTTGTCGTCGGCCTCCGCGTAGCGCCCCTCATCCATCAGCGAATCGAACCGCTCCATGAGCTGCTGCATCCGCTGGGTGGCCAATTCGATATCCGCCAGATGGCGTGCCTTTTCCTTGGCACGGGCTTCGTTCTCCCGCGCGGTGGCGATCTGTTCCTTCACCAGCACGCCTCGGCGGCGCGTCTCGCGAATCGCCGAGCGGACCCGGGTGAGAAGCTGGTCCCGGACCTCCGCCGCCAGCGTGGGAACCCTTTCCACCATCTCGGCCAGCACCTTCAGTTCCTGCTCGGCACGGTCCGGATCGGTTCCCATGATGTTGCGGGCTGCATTCAGCGAACTATCAACTTCCGCTCTCACCTTCTGCTCGATGATCCTCCGCTCCTGTTCCACATCGCCCAGGAATGCTTTGCCGCCTTCGGCCAGGAATTCATCGATCAGGCTCGAACCCCCTTCGGCCGGAGCGGCCGCCGGAGTTCCCAGCCGCAGACCCCCATCATCCGCAGGAGCCGCGGCAGCGGGCGGAGCAGCGGCAGCGGGTGCTGCCGGAGCCGGTGGGGCTTCTTCCGCCTCTTCTTGACCTCCGCCGCACTCGGCGCCTTGCTTGATCGCAGCCACGTGCAGCGCCTGGGCAGTCGGATTGTTCGGATCGCGGGCGAGTGCCGCTTCGGCCGCCGCCTTGGCCCCTGGCGCATTTCCGGTGGCCAGTGCCGCGTGCCCCAGCTTGACCAGTTCCTCAGCGCTGGAGCGCGAGGCCAGGGCCACTTCGCGGAGGCCGGCCGAGCCGACCGTCGGCAGCGTCAAGCCTTCGTCCGAGCGAGCGGCTTCCACCAGCTTCGGCAGAAAGGCAAAGTCGGGGTTCGTCGCTTCCGGCTTGACGGTCCAGGCCAGCTTGACCTTCTCGCCGTTGACTTCGGCCTGAATCGCAACGTCTTGCGCCTCGGCATCGGCCAGCGTGCCGACGAGGATCGTATCGCGGTCGGTCCGCAGCGGAGGCGTGGTCTTGGGGAACGTCTCGGTGAGCCCCTTAGAGAGCTTCGTCGAAACAGGCCAGATCACCGCGCCGCGGACCGCGGCTGCCAGCGACTTGCCGTTGGTCTGGGCCGCGTCGGCCGCGTCCGAATCGACGTACACCATGCCGCCGGTGTGGTTGGCGAGGGTCGCCAGGAGCGACAGATTCCGCTCCTTGCCAATCGCCAGGCTGCTGACCGAAACGCGGGCGGCGACCAGATCGCCGACCAGGTCGCGGAACGGCTCGGTCTCGATGAGTTGTGCTTTGCTCATCCCGTCGCCGATGTACACAATGCTGCGAGCTGCGTTCCCTTCGCGGGAGAAACTATCCAGGGCGCTGCGAATGCCGCCGATCATGTCGGTCGCGCCGAGGGGCGCCCGCTTGTTGAGCTTGGCCAGCGCGACCTGCAGCGCCTCGCCGCTGGGAGCGATGAAGCCGTCGCTCATTGCCGCGGCCTTCACATCGACCGCCATCAGCTTCACCCGGTCGTTGTCCGCCAGCGACTCGAGCATGGTCTCCAGCGAGACGAGCCCGTCCTGGCGGAACGCGCCGCTTTGGCTGGCGGACGTGTCGATCAGAATCACTACCGCTCTGGCCGCCGGGGCCTCCGGTTTCGTGTCGGGGTTGATGCTCAGGGCGAAGAACGTTTCGCCCGATCCGGTCTCGAACGTGGCCAGACGCGCCGTGTCGGCACGGGCGGCCAGTGCCGCGATGGCGACCAGGGCCAGTGCGACGACCGGCAATTGAAGGATTGCGAGCGGACTACGTTTCGACATGACCAAAACTCCCAGCGCAGAAAAGTAGACTAGGGGCTCCCCGCCTCTTGAGCAGCATGCACCACCACGGCCAGCAACGGAACCGGGCGATCGAGTCATCGCCATCGTTGATTTTATTCACGCCGCAGGGCTATTGCTACCAAAAAGGTAAAATTTACCGCCGGCATGTGAAGATGCGGGTGACGTAAGGACTTACGCTGCCGCTCCCCCGTTCCAGTGGCCCCTTAGAGCAAGTGGGGTGCCACAAACACCGACGGGCGGTCAGGGCCGTCCAAAGACGGCGTCTGACCGCCCGGTGGGGTTCAGAATGCGGGGTTCAAGGGGGCTCGACCGCCGCGCTGGAAGGCGAGTTTCGGCTGCAAGTGGCTGCCAGCCAACGGCTTACGACTCATGCGCGGATTTTCTGAGTGCCGCGGTCGATTCTCAGGGTGCAATTCACGGCCCGCGGAGCACCCCTAGCGTTTTTCCTCCCTGTTTTCGGACGGTGTGTGCAATTCTGCTACATCCTGGCGGGAGACCTCTTCCAGCCGCTGGCCAGCCGCACTCAGTGATTGCGACAGCGACTTGAGAGTGTCGGCAACGGCCAGGATCAACTTGCGGGAGGGACCGCGGTACTGGGGTTTGACTGGCAGGGGGTAATCGCGATCCAGCGGCATTTCCAGGAAGCGGCGGTCCATTTCCTGGAGCAGTGCCTCGCGGAGGGCCAGCCGGTCGTGCTGGCGGCGGAGGTGGGACACCAGCGGCGGAATCGTCTCCTGCCAGCCGTAGTCGGCAATCATTTTCTCGTAAGTACCGACAACTTTTACACTAATTCCTTCGTACATATCCAGTAGCAAATCGCCGGCGGCAGCGGCTTCCAGGCCGCTTGTCAAGGCTTCCACGCCGTACCGCCAGGCGGGTGCCATGAGCGGCCCCTCGTGCGGCGCTGCGGCCGCCAATTCGGCCGCCGCATACTCGGCCTCGACGCGCCGCCGCTCGTCTTCATCCCCTTGCGACCGGCTCTCGTGGACGGGGCCGCCACGCAGCGGCCACAGCGGCGCGAGCCCCGAACCGAGTGCCGAGCCCACGGAGCGCAGGGCAGGAAGCGGAAGGATCGCTGCAGCCGACGCCGGCAATCGGGCGCGATCGAAGATGGCTGACAAGTCAGGCGAATCGCTGGGCCAGCCAGCGGCCGGCACCCTGATGGGGGCGTCGCAATCGCCTTCGCCGGCGAAAAGCCGCGGGTGAACGGCTGCCAGATGCTCGCCGCTAGCCAGGTATCCGCAGGCGACGGCCGCGGCTCGCTTGCGGTCGGTGACGGCGTGCGCGGCCGGCCGGGGCGCTTCGCCTGGGATCCAGGTCACGGCCAGCATCGCCCCCGAGAGGGAGACCAGCAGTGCTGCGATCGACTGAAAGGAGCGATTCATCCGGCACAATCCTCCCGCAGATGGTCGCAGCCGAGGCTCCGCTCGATCGGCTGCTCGAATCCAGTTGAACGTCAGTGGTTGGCCGTACTTGGCGCACCGATTCCGCCCTGCTTCGTTGCCTTGTGGGTATCGACGAGGCTCGATGGATGGCATTAGGTAAACGAGGGGGGCCGGAAAAACCGTGACGGCCGCGCGGCGAAGTTCAAAGTTCCGAGTTCAAAGTTCAAAGTCCACGGATACATTGCAACTTTGAACTTTGAACCTTGAACCTTGACCTCTGCCTTCTTGCATTCCGCCCCTGGTTTGGTACGCTCTTTAGCCTGATTTCTCACTGGCATATCACTCACATCTCCCAGGGAGTTACCCCATGTCCATGTTCATCGGCGAAGGGCTCGTCGGCGAAGGAAACGAGATTGCTCACATCGACCTCTTGATCGGCGAAAAGGATGGCCCGGTCGGCAATGCGTTCGCCAACGCCCT